>NZ_MVOM01000003.1:0-113211 GCF_002018895.1 Acinetobacter sp. MF4640
CAGCGTTCAATCTGAGCCATGATCAAACTCTTCAGTTAAAAATCATTAGTAGCTTATGGCTACAAATCTTAGCTCATCAATTTTCTGACAAATATTTCTCAAATAAACTTCGAGTAATTTTTACCATTCAATCAATGAAATATTTTCGATCGATCAATCAGTAAAAATCCACACAAGTTGTTCTTCATAATCTCTTAATGATCTTCTCACTGATTCGTCATCAGCAAGCTAGGTCGGCTATACTACTCTCTTTCAAGAAGAAGTCAACTGGTTTTGTTAATTATTTTTAAACTTATTCAAGACTTTCAGATTCTACCGCTTGGGCTAAATCCTTGTTTCTCAACAAGTTTTAATCAACATCACCGCCGATGGATGTGCATTCTACAGCATTTCTAATCCCTTGCAACACCTTTTTCTATTATTTTATTTCAAGCGCATATTTTTTGGTCAAAAATGTGATTTTTGTCGATTATTAAAGCAATTTTAACCATCACTGTTTATTTTTCGTTAAAATAAGCTCACTTTCGCTGCCAAGCAAAATGAATAATGACAGCTTTTAAATACAAAATTTATTTAACCCTTTTGTCCTGTTTAATGATTTCTCAGGTACAGGCACAACCACAACTAAATCTCCCCGCAACCACATTGACGATTTTGAGCTATGTACGTTGGAATACTCCCAATCCCATTTCTTTATGCATTTTAAATAACAGCCAATTATCCAATCAGTTCATTCAAGTCAATCAGCAACTCAAGGGTGCGTATCAAATTCAAGCGGTCAGTTTATCTGAATTAAATAAGGTTATGTGCAATGCTGTTTTTTTCTCAACCTACACACCACGTGAAGAGCAGAATATTATAAATAACCTAAAAGATGCTCCACTGACTTTTAGCTCTAACAATACTGAATGCGAATTAGGTAGCGCATTTTGCTTATATCAAAATAAAACGCGAACTTCCTTTAAGGTAAACTTGGCCAGCCTGTCCCAGTCCCAAGTGCGTGTAGATCCACGTGTTTTATTATTAGCAAAATCTACGGAGCCTTAAGTCAATGTTTCGTAAAAGCTCTAATACTTCCCTACAAAAAATTTTTAGTCAGTCTCAATTGCTGATTTTTGCTCTTACTCTTGGAATTTGTAGTTTAATTTTCGTGGTGATTTCCATCTACACTATGAATACTTATGCCAAACAAAGCCTTAATATTTTTAGCGCAACCTTAAGTGAGCAAATTCAACCTGCTGTCATTTTCAATGATCGTATTACGCTACAGCAAACACTGAACAATCATATTCAGCAATATCCAATTCGCGCTATTCAAGTCATTAACCTACAAGGAAAACCACTGGCCGAAGCATACAAACCTACACCTGAGTTTGCATGGATGGAAAATCTGTTTGATAAGGTCTTCTTTAAACACCCTGTGACACGCACCATCAAACATCAAAATAACCAGTACGGAACGTTGATCATTTACGGTAGTGCCACTCAACTCATGAGCTTTTTCTTTCAGCTCTTGATTTGTCTCTCCGCTGGGATTTTTATCATCCTGTTAATTATGTTGTGGTTGGTACATTCAACCTATCAAAAACTGATGCACTCGATTCAACCCATGGTCAATACTGTTGAAAGCCTTAATCTTGATACTCAATATCAAGCACGTCTTCCATCATCCCCTATTTATGAATTTCGCGTCATCAGTGGTGCATTTAATAATTTATTAGATAAGGTGCAACGTACCAATGAAAAGCTACAAAGTGAAAACTCTCAATTATCACATCAAGCGTTGCATGATCAATTAACTGAACTCCCGAATCGTCATTATTTTTACAATATTTTGTTCAATCAATTTGAGCACCCTGAGAAAAACCAGACCGCTCTCTTTTTTATCGACAACAATAACTTTAAAAACATTAATGATGTTTATGGGCACTTAGCAGGTGATGCCGTGCTCAAAGAAATGGCCCAACGTTTGAAAAAGAATGTCAGAAGCCACGATGTGGTTGCTCGCTTAGGTGGTGATGAATTTTCAATTCTACTCCGCAATATCAAACACTATGATCATTTAGAACTAATTTGCGAGCATTTAATCGAATGCAGTAAAGCACCATTATCTTTTGATCAACAACAGATTCATTTTAGTTTCAGTATTGGCGTTGCTTTCTCAAAATGTGCAACAACGCCTGAAGATTTGATTGCTGAAGCAGACAATGCGATGTATAAAGCCAAAAACTTAGCTCAAGGGTGGTACATAACACCTTGCCTAAATCCTGATCAGGAATCCTCATGTTAAAACATCTTTGTAAATTTATGCTTATCGCAGGTCTTATTACTGCTTTATCTGGCTGCCTTAGTTTAGGGCACCTCAACTATAAACAAGCGCGCATGCTGAAGAAACAAGGCTTTACCCTGACCGAAGAAGGCTGGACGCTGAGACTGCCTGAAAAATTATTGTTCGGCTTTGACCAATCCGATATTCAAGCCTCTCAAAAACCCGCACTCGAAGCGCTTTCTAAACAGCTACAGCAATACAATTTAAATAAAATTAAAGTGGTTGGACATACAGATAATATTGGTGACCCAAGCTACAATCAAACACTCTCCGAGAAACGCGCATCAACTGTTAGCCAGATTTTTATCGAAACAGGGTTTAAAACTCAAAATATTCAGAGCATGGGTCGCGGTGCATCACAACCTCTGGTAGAAAATAGCAGCGAGGAAAATCGAGCGCTGAATCGTCGTGTGAATATTATTATTATTCCTTAAGCATTTATGTTTTATCTTTAGCCTTCGTCACGAAGGCTTTTTTATGTACTTTACTAAATTTCAGGCATAAAAAAACCGCTTAATGCGGTATCTTTATCTCGACCATTTCAATAAATGGTCGGAGCAGTAGGATTCGAACCTACGACCCCCTGGTCCCAAACCAGGTGCACTACCAGGCTGTGCTATGCTCCGATTTCAACTTTTTAAAGTTGGGGTGAATGACGGGATTCGAACCCGCGACAACTGGAATCACAATCCAGGGCTCTACCAACTGAGCTACATCCACCATAACGTGTCGGTTCTTAATACCAAGCTACCTAATGGCGCGCCTGACAGGATTCGAACCTGTGACCATCCGCTTAGAAGGCGGATGCTCTATCCAACTGAGCTACAGGCGCATGACCAATAATACGAGGTATTATGGATAACCTTGCCTTGAAGAATTGGTCGGAGCAGTAGGATTCGAACCTACGACCCCCTGGTCCCAAACCAGGTGCACTACCAGGCTGTGCTATGCTCCGATTCATCTCAGCTTTTGTATCGAACATCTCGTTCGGTACGGTGTGCATTCTAGGCGCGACGCTTGATAACGTCAACACCTATATTTAAAAAAAATAAAAAAATCACGTCAAATGTATATTAATCAAGCGTTTCAGGCATTTTTTATACAAATTTTAACGTTTTAGCGATGCACTGAAATCCAACATGCGATCTAAAGGTAATTTCGCACGCTCAGCAAGTACCGGGTCTACAAATATTTCCTGATCGCCACGCTGTAATACCTCTAAAATACCATCCAGCTCATTCATTGCCATCCATGGGCAGTGTGCACAAGAACGACAGGTTGCACCCTCTCCAGCTGTTGGTGCTTCAACCAAAATTTTGTTGGGCACCGCTTGTTGCATTTTGTAGAAAATACCCCGATCAGTTGCCACAATCAGTCGCTCATTGGGTAAGGTTTGCGCAGCTTTGATTAGTTGTGAAGTACTTCCAACAGCATCAGCAACATCTACCACCGACTCAGGTGACTCAGGATGTACCAGCACCGCAGCATCAGGATAAAGCGCTTTCATTTTCGCAATGCCACGTGCACGGAATTCTTCATGCACAATACATGCACCATCCCAAAGCAACATGTCTGCGCCTGTTTTCTTTTGGATATAACGGCCTAAATGCTGATCGGGCGCCCAAATAATCTTTTCACCTAAACTGTCTAGATGCTCAATAATTTCGACCGCACAGCTTGAGGTCACTACCCAATCAGCACGAGCTTTAACCGCTGCTGAAGTGTTGGCATAGACCACTACTGTATGGTCTGGATGGGCATCACAAAACTGACTAAATTCTTCAACAGGACAACCCAAATCTAAAGAACATGTAGCCTCTAAAGTGGGCATCAGAATGGTTTTATTCGGTGATAAAATTTTTGAGGTTTCCCCCATAAATTTAACGCCCGCCACCACCAAGGTTGATGCTGGATGATCACGACCAAAGCGGGCCATTTCCAATGAATCAGAAACACAGCCACCACTTAACTCCGCCAATTCCTGCACTTCAGGATCGCAATAGTAGTGCGCTACCAATACCGCATCGCGCTTTTTCAACTCGGCCAAGATTAAGGCAAATTTTTCTTGCTTCACTTCATCACTGAGCTTTGAGTCTTTGGTTTCACCCAAACGGTCCAAATGCGCCTGCACAATTGATTTTGCGTCATTGGCAATTAAATTGGTCGCATTGTTCATCATTCATTCATCCCTTCATGCTTGTCGGCAAGCAAGTCCCGCACTTAATTTATTGGCCAAATGGCTTCTCGGCTTTTGACCAATCATTCAAAAGTTCTTATGGTAAAAAAGCCTCCAAAGGAGGCTTTTTTAAAACTCGTTAAGATTAAGAGCGATAATCCGCATTAATCTTCACATAGTCATAAGATAAGTCACAGGTATACACTGTGTCTTTCGCTGCCCCGCGTCCTAGATCTACACGAATGGTCATTTCAGCTTGCGACATTACACGAGCACCTTCCGCTTCCGTGTAATCGGCAGCTGCGCCACCATCCTTACAGATTTGCACATCATCTAACCAAACTTGAATTTTTTCAACATCTAAATTTTTAACCCCAGCATAACCAATCGCAGCCAAGATACGTCCCCAGTTCGGATCGGAGGCAAATATCGCGGTTTTAACCAAAGGTGAATGCGCAATACTATAAGCAATATCGCAGCATTCTTGCGTGTCATACCCACCTTCAACTGCAACCGTAATAAACTTGGTTGCGCCTTCACCATCACGCACAATCAGTTGTGCAAGGCGCTTCATCATACGCGTGAGTACATCTAGCACTACGGCATAGCGTGCATCTTGGGTTGAGGTGATTTCAACACCACCCGCTTGACCCGTAGCCGCAAAGATACAGGAGTCATTGGTTGAAGTATCACCGTCAATGGTAATTCGGTTGAAAGAAACATTGACCGTTTCGCTCAACAGTTGCTGAACCAACTCGCGGCTGATAGGTGCATCGGTTGCAACATAGCCCAACATCGTTGCCATGTTGGGACGAATCATGCCTGCACCCTTAGAAATACCCGTCATGGTATACGTGACGCCATCCAATTCGAATTGCTCAGATGCACCTTTTGGTGTGGTGTCTGTGGTCATAATCCCGGTAGCAGCAACATCCCAAGCATCAGCACTCAAACTATTTAATGCAGGCTGTAATCCATTTAACAAACGCTCCAACGGCAATTGTTCACCAATCACCCCTGTTGAAAACGGTAACACTTCCGTTGATTGCACACCAGCAAGTTCAGCCAACTGTGCACAAGTACGTTCAGCATTCAGCATGCCTGTCTTGCCTGTACCTGCATTGGCATTACCGGTGTTAATAATGAGGTAGCGCGGATTCGCCACGTGTAAGTGCGCTTTTGACACATGCACAGGTGCTGCACAGAACGCATTTTGAGTGAAAACACCCGCAACATTCGTTCCTTCAGCAAATTCGAAAATGACAAGATCACGTCGGTTCTGATAGCGCACATAAGCTTCAGCCGTTCCAATTCTCACCCCTTTCACCACGTGCATTTGTGGCATTGATACGTCACCTACTGGCATTTTAAACGTCCAATTCATTTGTTAGAAAAAACACAGCTTATTAGAATTTTCAGAAAAAATCGAGCAGAAGACTTTGTTTGCTTTAACTTTTCAATGCACACTCATTTTTGACATAAAAAAACCAATCCGAAGATTGGTTTTATGCACTAGCATTTGATTAATTTGAAGCAAGCTGTGCTGAGCTAGACAAAAGCGCTTGTTTAGCATTTTCTTGGCTTACAGGAGAAAGCGCTGGATTTGAAGCCACAATACGGTTCACTGTTGCTGCATTTACAGGAGCAATAGCAGCTGTTTGCAGAACCACTGGGCGTTGATTTGGATTGGCAAAGGTATAGCGAATACCTGTACGCGGACTTTGTACCGTAATATTACCATTGGCTTGTGCCGCAGGTGCTGTGGTTGCACCGCGTGCTTGTTGAACTTTAGCTGCGGTAGTGGTATCTGCAAATGCAAAAGTTGGAAGCGCTAAAGCTACAATCATGATTGGTTTTAATACTGTTTTCATTGTCTTTCCACTTTAGAGGTTTAGATGATGAGCAACTAAATAGCATTTAATGCCTAACACTGCAAATGCTATTCACATTATGCAACGCTTTAGCTGTAATCAGAATCGTATTTGGATTTATCTTAGCGTCAATTTTTCAGTCATACCAATAAAAAGCAGAACCGAAGTTCTGCTTTTTCACTCGTTCACAGTTTAGATTTTACCGTGACACTGTTTATATTTTAGACCTGAACCACATGGGCAAGGCGCATTACGACTCGCAGGTGCAGCAAACTCTTCTACTGGCTCATATTGTGCATCTACCTCTGCAAATTGGCTTTGATCATCGGCCAACAAACCATCAAAGTCTGCATGCGACAAGTTCAATTGCATCGCTTCAGCTTGAGCTTGCTTTTGAGCTTCCATTTCAGCCAGCTCTTCAGCCGTTGGTACATGTACGCGAGATAAATCGGTCACAACATCCGATTTAATAATCGCCAACATATTTACAAATAAGTTATATGCTTCTTTTTTGTATTCTTGCTCAGGATTTTTCTGTGCATAACCACGTAAGTGAATGCCTTGACGTAAATAATCCATCGCCGCCAAGTGATCTTTCCAGTGACGATCCAGCGAGTTCAGCATGAAGTGACGCTCCAGCATAACTGCTGTTTCATCCCCCATTTGCTCACGGCGGCTACGGTAGCGCTGTACCACTTCATCAGTAATACGCTCAACCAAAGACTCTTCATCTAAACGACGGTCATCTTCCAACCATTGGTTGATTGGCAAATCAATTGCAAGGTCTTCACGTAACGCTTTTTCAAGCCCATCAATATCCCATTGATCATGAATTGACTCAGGTGGGATATAGTTAGAAATCACGCCTTTCATCACATCACGTTGCATCTCTTCGATGTAATCTTGTAATGTACTTTCAGCCAAAACTTCATCACGTTGCGAGTAAATAATTTTACGCTGCTCGTTGTTGACGTCATCGTATTTCAATAAGTTCTTACGAATATCGAAGTTACGTGCTTCAACTTTACGCTGCGCATTTTCAATCGAACGTGACACCATTTTATGCTCAATGGCTTCGTCTTCTTGTAAGCCCATCGCACGCATCATGCCCACAACACGATCACCCGCAAAGATACGCATTAAGTCATCTTCAAGTGACAAGTAGAAACGTGACACACCAGGGTCACCCTGACGACCTGCACGACCACGAAGCTGGTTATCAATACGACGTGATTCGTGACGCTCAGAACCAATAATGTGTAAGCCACCAGAACTCAATACCATTTCATGGCTTTGTTCCCATTCGGCTTTTAAGCGCGCTTCATCTTCAGGAGTTGGGTTTTCAATTTTTGCCAGTAAAGCTTTCCAGTTACCACCAAGCAGAATGTCTGTACCACGACCTGCCATGTTGGTTGCAATGGTTACTGCTCGCGGTGCACCCGCTTGCGCAATAATATCTGCTTCACGTTCGTGTTGTTTCGCATTTAACACTTCGTGCTGAATGCCTGCATCACGCAATTTATCAGAAAGAATCTCAGAGGCTTCAATGGTTGCTGTACCAATTAAAATTGGTGCGACACCAGACTCATGCACACGTTGAATTTCTTGAATAATTGCGTTGTATTTACCATTACGATTTAAATAAATTAAATCGTTTTGATCGAGACGAACCATTGGACGGTGCGTCGGAATGATGACTACATCTAGACCATAAATTTCTTTCATTTCCGCTGCTTCAGTATCGGCAGTACCGGTCATACCCGAAAGCTTTTTGTATAGACGGAAATAGTTCTGGAAGGTTGTGGTTGCAAGCGTTTGGTTTTCAGGCTGGATTTCTAAGCCTTCTTTTGCTTCAACCGCTTGGTGTAAACCTTCAGACCAGCGACGACCTGGCATGGTACGCCCTGTGTTTTCATCGACAATGATCACTTCACCATCATTGATGATGTAATGCACATTGCGTTGATACAAGTAATGCGCACGAATGGCAGCAGTAACATGATGAACTAGATTTAGGTTGGTCGATGAATACAGGCTTTCACCTTCAGCCAACAAACCCATTTCAATCAGTTCATTTTCAACCGTTTCAAAACCAATTTCTGTCATTTCAACAGAACGTTGTTTTTCATCAATCCAGAAATGACCACCATCCGCGACTTTTTCTTCTTTCTGCGCATGCAGCTTGGGCGGAATACTGTTGATTGCGGCATACAACTGTGAAGAGTCATCACTTTGACCTGAAATAATCAAAGGCGTACGCGCTTCATCAATTAAGATCGAATCGACTTCATCGATGATGGCATAGATCAAACCACGTTGTTTTTTCTCAGCAAGCGAGAACACCATGTTGTCACGTAGATAGTCAAAGCCAAATTCGTTGTTGGTACCGTAGGTAATATCAGCACGATAGGCTTCAGCTTTCTCTGTTGGATCTTGCATGGAATAGATAATACCAATGCTTAAACCCAAGAATTCAAAGAGCGGACGGTTTAATTCAGCATCACGCTGTGCCAAATAGTCATTCACGGTAATAACGTGAACACCTTGAGCACTAATCGCGTTTAAATAACACGACAAGGTACCCATCAGGGTTTTACCTTCACCTGTACGCATCTCTGCAATTTTACCTTCGTGTAAGGTAATGCCACCGATCAACTGTACATCGTAATGACGCATGCCCATGACACGCTTAGCTGCTTCACGGCAGACGGCAAATGCTTCTGGGAGTAATTTATCGAGGCTTTCGCCCTTGTTATATCGTTGTTTAAATTCTTCAGTTTTTGCAGATAAGTCTGCATCGCCAAGAGCGGATATCGTCGGCTCGAGCGCATTAATCTTGTCTACGATTTTACGCATGCGTTTGAGTTCGCGCTCATTTTTGGTACCGAAGATTCCTCCGATCAGACTTGCCAACATGAATAGACTCTCTAAATCTTGCTTGTCAAATGAATATGTTTTCTTAGTCGTTATTATGGTGCTAGAAATTTGAAGTACAAGGGCTTTACACAAAACCATTTAAAAAATCTATTCATTGTTTCTAGCCCGTCGAATCTAAGGCAAACTAATGTAACAAATTTTAAACAGCCGACATAGAGATTTCATCCGAACTCATCAGGATTCAACAGTCTTTTTAAAGTAGCGACTTTAATTGTTTGCAGTTATTCAAGGTTTTGCTTTCAAGCGCTTGATTTTTCCGCAGCGAGGCTTTCACCCCATTATTGGACTGACTTGGATTCATGCTCTGTAGAAAACCCAAGAGTTGTTCATCATTGACTCGCATTGCGGTAAGAATCGGAACAAGCTGTACACAAGCAACTTGATAAATATTATTCGTATTCTGACCTTGAGCTAACTCTCGCTCGAGAGCCTGTGAAAGGGTGGCTTTACGCTGTTTGAGGCTTTTTTGAGACGCTAGATATTGATCTGTAATTTGTTGTGGCGTTTGACGAGCAGTACTGACTTGGGCTTGTTTCAATTGCCCACCATTCTGCGCATGGGTTACTTCCAGTCCCCATAACACTAAAGTCAGGGCTATCCCTATTTTTTTCATTGTTCTAATACTCAAGTTTTTTATACTTTGTGAAATTGCTTTAAAAAACAACTATAAATCAATAATGAAAAGAATTATATCCAATCATAAACCGATCGAATGCGCAATCAATTCTATAGAGCGATACACTTCACAGAAGCAGAAAAAATCTCGTCTAAACACCGTTACCAAATATGCAAATAAACGGTCTCTAGAGCAACAATGAGGTCATCTTTGGCATACCCAAATACATAACAGCTATCCGACCAATTATGAATATTTTGTATAAACAAATAATAAAACACTATTTTTCATGCATAAGAAATTGCGCCATAGTGATGTTCATTCCATAGACATAAAGATAATTTGAGGTTCAACATGAGTTTACGTTTAGGCGACATCGCACCCAATTTTCAACAAGCATCCAGCACAGGCGAAATCGATTTTTATCAATTTTTAGGCGATAGCTGGGGAGTACTGTTTTCACATCCTGCTGACTACACGCCAGTATGTACCACCGAGCTTGGCTTTACCGCAAAACTCAAAGATGAATTTGAAAAACGTGGAGTAAAAGCCATTGCCCTCTCAGTCGATGATGTCGAATCGCATCAGGGTTGGATCAAAGACATCAATGCAACCCAAAACACCACGGTGAACTTCCCGATCATTGCCGACCAAGACCGTAAAGTGTCTGAGTTATATGGTTTTATCCATCCCAATGCCAGTGAAACATTAACGGTTCGCTCTTTAGTGATTATCGACCCAAACAAAAAAGTCCGTTTGATTATCACTTATCCTGCATCAACAGGTCGTAATTTCCATGAAATCTTACGCGTAATTGACTCACTACAGCTGACAGATCATCACAAAGTTGCAACTCCTGCGAACTGGCAACAAGGTGAAGATGTGGTGATTGTGCCATCACTCAAAGATGAAGCTGAAATCGCACAGCGCTTTCCGAAAGGTTATAAAGCAGTCACCCCGTATTTACGCCTAACTCCACAGCCTGAGCAAGGATAAAATATTCTGCTGTTGCAACAGACAAGTGAAGCCCGAAGTTTTGACCGAGCGGACCGATTGAAAATAAAAAAATGGGGCACTGAACTCCAAACAATCCAAAAGAGGAAACTAACCCATAAAAATATGTCAAAGACACCTTGTATGATCGTTTCAAACTCCAATGACGAGCCGAGTTTGAACTTTTGAAAGCCTGTCAATCGACAGGCTTTTTTCCGCTTAAAGCAGATACACATGACTCTTTAACAAAATCAAACTGTTAAAACTCACATCTTCCGCTATAACAGTCAAAACAATACGATAAAAACGACTTTATGATTTATAACATTCACCATTTACATTGCGGCACCATGTGTCCAGTGTGTGCCCCTCTCTTTGGTCAAAAAGGTTTTCAAGCTAATGTCGTGTGCCATTGTCTTTTGGTTGAAACAGATCAAGGGCTGGTGCTGATTGATACGGGCTTAGGCATACAAGACTATCTCCACACCAAGCAGCGTTTGGGGCAGTTGGTGGCTCGAATTGGAAAAATTGAACAAAACTTAGAATTAACAGCCATTGCACAAATCCAAAAACTTGGCTTTAGCCCAAAGGATGTCAAACACATTTTGGTTTCACATCTGGATTTTGACCATGCGGGTGGTATTTCCGACTTTCCCAATGCAACAGTACATATCCTGTCTAACGAATATAATGCTGCGCAAAACCTGAAGTCATTCAAAAATAAAGCCCGTTATAAAACACAACAATTTCAGCAGCATCGTCATTGGCACTTTATTGAGCCGATTCACGGTGACGCATGGTTTAATTTGACTCAAGTGCAAGGGTTTGACTTATTTCATAATGAGATTCTTTTGATTCCACTGTTTGGGCATACTGAAGGCCACTGTGGCATTGCCATTAAAACCCAACAGGGTTGGAAACTCTTCTGCGGAGATGCTTACTACTCTCACCTAGAACTCAATCCCCAAAACAAACTTCGCAGCTTAAATGCCTTGGAAGTATTTTTTGCCGAAGATAATGCACAGCGTTTAAGTAACTTGCATAAAATTCAACACTTGGCACAGTCTGAACCACGTATCGAAATCTTTTGCGCACATGACCCTGTTGAACTTTCACACCATCAGAGCCTGATCCTATGACCAAATACCTTGTTATGCTTTCTCTGTGTGTCAATGTTTCTGGCTGTATGACTACGCCTGCGCTGCCCGAGACAGAGCGTCCACAACACTGGGGACAGTCGATCCAACCTGCGCATAATTTCTATCAAATCAGTGAAACTGTTTTTCGTAGTGAACAACCCGATCAAGATTTAGTTCCGAGTTTAAAAGCACAGAAAATTGATGTAATTATTAATTTACGCTCACGCAATCAAGACCTGAAAAAACTGTCTAACCAAGGGTTTAAACTGGTGCATATCCCGATTCATACATGGGCGATTGACCGAGAAGACTTGTTAAAGGTGATGCGGCAAATCCAACTTGCAGAGCAAAACCAACAAAAAGTTTTATTGCATTGCTACCATGGCTCAGACCGTACTGGTGCCAGTGTGGCCATGTATCGCATTATTTTCCAAAACTGGTCTACCGCTGATGCCTTGGCTGAGATGAAACAAGGCGGTTATGGTTTTCATCCAATTTGGCAAAATATTGATCCTTTATTTAGCCCCGAAAATATAAGATGGATTCAACAGCAGCTGTTAAATCCATCTTAGTGAAGGCAATTGGGTTAAACCCGATCTTAACGTTTGTCGAGTGGCACCCAGTCAATCACCCATGCGGACTTCATACCAAGGCTTGCATCTGAGGTAATCTTCTTGCGGGCTGCATCGGCAGTATCACGGTCTTTAGATGGCCCCACCATAATCCGTACGCCTTTAGAGGTTGGACTTTTAGTGACCTTATAGCCCTTGGCACGAAGCTTAGCCGCCAGTGCATCCGCATTGGCTTCATTGGCAGCCAATGCCACCTGTACCATCCACTGCTTATCGCCATGTTCAAGTAAATCACGCGCTTTCTCAGCTTCCGCCTTTTTCTTGGCTTCATCAGCTTTACGCTTTTCATCTGCCTTACGTTTGTCTTCCGCTTTTTTATCAGCATCTGCTTTACGTTCAGCTTCTTTTTTCGCTTCAGCCTTACGCTCGTCTTCTGCTTTACGTTTAGCCTCTGCTTCTCGCTTAGCTTTATCTTCAAGTGCTTGCTTTTCTGCTAAGGCTTTTTGCTCAGCCAGTTTTTTTGCAGCCGCTGCTTTTTCAGCTTCAGTACGCGCTTGCAGCTTTTGCTGTTCCAACTTCTTTACTTCAGCCGCTTTGTCCGCAGCAATTCGCTGTTGCTTGGCTTTTTCATCTTCAACCAATTCTGGTGGAATGTTGTCCGAGCTTTGCTGTGCAGCATTACGGTGCGCATTCAACGCGGCATATTCTTCCGCTGCTTTACGTGCAGCATCTGCTTCGGCTTGCTGTTGCATTGCTAAAAATTCGGCCGCACGAGCTTCTTGTTCAGCAACCGATTTTTCACGTGCTACACGTTGTTGTTCCAGTAAACGCTTTTCTGTTTCGACATCAACCGTTAACGGCTGAAGTTGAACCAACTCACCTTCGGCATTGCGTTGCACATTTTGTGTGACTAGCTCTGGTGTTTTAATATTATTTTGATGTATTTCTTCTTTGCCTTTAAGCAATAATGCCGCCAAAAGGACACCACCACCTAATAAAACAACGCCACCCATCCAACGTTGTTTGCTATTCATTGACATTCTTCCAAATACTCCCATACCGCTTCTAAGGTATGAAATGAACCACATACCAAAATCAGCTGATTATTCTTTGTTTCGTCGAGCGCTGATTTAAAAGCCAATTTCACACTGTCAAAGTGCTGCACATGTTGCCCTTGCAGCGCTTGATCCAATTGTTCAATCGGAGCTGCACGCGGGACAGTTAATGCCGCAATTTTCCACATTTGTATGGAGTCTTTCAATAACTCTGTGACAGATTTCACATCTTTATCTGCCAACATCGAGAAAACACTGACTACTTCAGTGTACTGTTTATTGTATTTTAGGAAATTTCGCAATTGATTTAATAAAAAAGCAACACCATGCGGGTTATGCCCTGCATCAAAAATTACCGTTTTGTTCTGTATTTGGCGAATTTCAAAACGACCTTGCAGTTTTGCGTTTTGAATTCCTTCAGAAATAGCCGCTTGAGTGACCGTTAAACCACTCAATAAAACAGCAGCAACAGCTGTTGAAATATTCTCAACCGCCAATGTGCCGAGAGGTAAATTTAAAGTGGTGCCGCTAGATGCAAACATCCACGACTGACCATGCTCACTAAGTTGATAAAAATAGTCACGATTCACTGCATAAAGTTTTGCAGCACAAGCATCCGCTTTATCGATAATCGCTTGAGGGATGTGTTGTAAGCCACCAAACACCACAGGAATATTAGGACGGATGATACCTGCCTTTTCAAAGGCAATCTTTTCAATAGTATCGCCCAGCCAGTCAGTATGGTCTAAACCAATATTAGTAATCACCGCAACATCGGGTTCAATCACGTTGACCACATCTAAGCGACCACCTAGACCGACTTCAAGGACCCAAACATCACATACTTGGTCTTTAAAAATGACAAAAGCCGCGAGTGTGGTCGCCTCAAAGAACGAGAGGCTTAAATCACAATCACGGCGCGCTTGATCCACTTGTACAAAAGCATCGACCAAGCTTTGGTTATCGACCTCTACACCACGCAATTTAACCCGTTCATTAAAACGGTAAATATGTGGTGACTGATACAGTCCCACCTTATAGCCTTGCGCATTTAAAATGGCAGCCAGTGTGGTGGTGGTCGAACCTTTTCCATTGGTTCCCGCTACAGTTAAAACTTTGGCATCGGGACGCGTTACACCGAGCTTTTCAGCTACAGGAATGACCCGTTCCAATCCTAAATCAATCCCCGTAACGTGAACATGGCCCCAATAATCGAGCCATGTTTCTAAAGAGTCTGTTGCAAGTGGTGCTGTGTTCAAGACAAATTCATCAGTTTCGCGACAATACGATAAACTGTATCACGTAATGCGTGACGGTGAACAATTTGATCGATTACACCATGATCAAGCAAGTATTCCGCACGCTGGAACGGCTCTTCTAGCTTTTCACGCACAGTTTGTTCAATCACGCGTTTACCTGCAAAACCAATCATCGCTTTCGGCTCTGCAATATGTACATCACCAAGCATCGCTAAAGATGCCGTTACACCACCATAGACAGGATGGGTCAACACCACCAAATATGGCAGACCCGCGTCTTTCATTTTTTGGATGGCCGCTGAAGTACGCGCCATTTGCATCAAAGACAACATGCCTTCTTGCATACGTGCACCGCCTGAAGCAGCAAAGCAAATCAGAGGTTGTTTGTCCGCAATGGCTTTTTCAGCCGCTTGCACAAAACGGTCACCAACAACCGTACCCATTGAACCACCCATAAAATCAAATTCAAAGGCACAGGCAATCAAAGGAATACCTTTGAGTAAACCTTGCATCACTACCAAGGCTTCAGTTTCACCGGTTTTGGTCTGTGCTTCAGTCATACGCGCTGGATATGGCTTTGAGTCGACAAATTTCAACGGATCTTTGGCTTTAAATTCTTGCCCCAATTCTGTTTGCACTTGGTCAAAGAACCAATTCAAACGATCACGGGCTTTCATACGCAAATGTTCATCACACTGAGGGCAAACATACGCGTTAAATGACATTGCAGTACGTGTAACAAGTGCATGGCACTCAGGGCATTCAATCGTTGGTTCTGTAAACGTCGCTTTGAGTGAGGTTTGCTCATCAGGTACTTGAATACCGGGTACACCACGTTCAGTCCATGGCGTCGATGGGCTTAGGATTTTCCCTGATTTAACATCTTGACTCATACTAACTCATCGAGCGCTGCTCGAAGCTCCTTGACTTTATTAACCGTTTCAACCACGGCTTGTTCTGGTGCTAAGTTTGCAAATTGCTTAACAAAAGCACTACCAACAATCACAGCATCAGCCACTCCGCCCATTGCTTTGGCAGATGTCGCATCACTGATCCCAAAACCAACACCGACAGGAATATCTGTTTCTGCTTTAATTTTAGCAATTCGGTTTGCAGCTTCAGCAACGTCTAAAGTTGCTGCACCTGTGACCCCTTTTAAAGACACGTAATAGATGAAACCACTCGCCTGTTTCACCACATGTTTAATGCGTTCGTCCGTTGAGGTTGGCGCTAGTAAAAAGATTTGATCCATATCAAATTGCTTCAATACAACATCAAGCTCTGCTGCTTCTTCTGGTGGTAAATCCACCAGTAGAATGCCATCGACACCACATGCATGCGCAGTCGATACAAACTTTTCATAACCAATGACTTCAACTGGATTCAGATAACCCATCAATACGACTGGGGTCTCTTGATCCTTTTGACGGAACTCTTTGACCATATTCAAAGCATCTAAGGTATTGGTACCACCTGCCAATGCGCGTTCTGCAGCAAGGGCAATCACAGGACCATCTGCCATAGGGTCTGAAAATGGAAGACCGAGTTCAATCACATCTACACCCGCCTCGACCATCTGATGTAACAAAGGAACTGTTACCTGTGGATGAGGGTCACCAGCCATAACATAAGAAACCAAAGCTTTACGCTGTTGAGATTTAAGCTGTCCAAAACGAGTGGCTAAACGTGACATAGGGTTGTGCTTTCCTTAACTTGTTTAAAATTAAAACTACTGAGGAGTTGGCTTTGTAAAAATACAAGACGCTGCATTGTAACGCTATTTTTTACTCATTGAATAGAGCACATCGCGTTCGCATTCCAATTCATTTTTCGTCAAATATTTTCAGAACAACCGTAAAGCACCATTTACTGATATTTCGGTTTTTTTCTCAATGATCAAAGATGCCTAATTTTAGGAAATACCAAAATGTCTAAGTTTTAGATAAACTTATTTTTATTTGAAAAAAAATGATAAAAATAGGCGGTTTAGCTTTTACATTTAAAGTTTTATGAAATAGCAAAACCTGCATTATACTACGCACATTCTTTCATTTCCCTATCTCCTATGACCACCGATAACTCAGGTTTAGTGCAAGCACGTGCGCTTGCGCTGTTACCGCTTATTGTTTTTTTAGCCATTTTCTTAGGCAGTGGTATTTACCATTCTGTGATTGGAACCGAGTTTGCGTTCTATCAAATGAAAGCGCCTGTTGCGGCCATTCCTGCCATTATCTTGGCGGTGTTGATTTACCGCGGTGAGCTGAATCAAGGCATCGAAACCTTTCTGCGCGGTGCAAGTCACCCGAACCTCATCTTAATGTTTATGGTGTTCATGCTGGCAGGTGCATTTGCCAGTACCACCAACGCCATTGGTAGTGTTGAAGCCACAGTACAAATGGGCTTGTCTGCAATTCCACCCGCCTTTGTGTTACCGATGCTATTTATTATTTCAGCGTTCATTGCAACAGCAATGGGCACCTCGATGGGCACCATTGCGGCCTGTGCACCGATTGCCTTTGGTTTCTCTCAAGCCACCGATATTGCTGCTGTCTATGCCATAGGTGCGGTCGTGGGCGGTGCGATGTTTGGTGATAACCTATCGATGATTTCGGATACCACCATTGCAGCCACCACCAGTCAAAAAGTTCAACTTCGAGACAAGTTTCGCGTCAATGTCTGGATTGCAGTACCTGCGGCTTTAATCACAATCGCGATTTATGTCTTTAGTATTCACCAAACCGAAACCGTTCAGTCGAATGACTTTAATCCTTGGCTAGTATTACCCTATGTGGTGGTATTTTTCCTCGCATTCAGTCGTTTACACGTGCTTGCGGTACTTACAGTCGGTGTAGTGCTCTCTGGGGTGATGGGACTGATTACACAGCCAGAATTTACGGTCATTCAACTCAACACAGCCATCTATGATGGTTTTGTCGGTATGTTTGAAGTCGCTTTACTGTCGATGTTCTTGGGCGGTCTTTCGACCATTATGCAAAAAGAAGGTGGTCTCGACTGGCTTATTCAACGCATTTACAGCCTCACCCGTTTATTTAAAGTGGGTCGTGAGCGCGCAGGTGAAATCGGATTGAGCTTTTTGGTGGTTTTCTCCAACATTTTTGTGGCCAACAATACTGTAGCGATTATTTTATCGGGAGATATGGCACGTGAAGTCGCGAAAGAATATGGCGTAGACCCCAAACGTGCAGCCGCTTTGCTCGACATCTTTTCATGTGTTGTACAAGGGCTTATTCCCTATGGTGCACAGCTTCTATTGGCCTGCTCAATTGCAAAGCTTTCGCCAGTTGAACTCATCGGCAGCATTTACTACTGTTGGATACTGGCAATTTTTGCCATCCTTGCGATTGCATTCCGTTTTCCACGACTGAAATCAGTCTGATCATTGCATACATTTCAGCGCCTCCCCAAAGGCGCTTTTTTTATGCCAGCTGTTATTTCAGTTGTCGTTTCAACTGTAATAATGTCTGTCCACTGTGCTGTTTATAGGCACGCGCTAAAGCAGACTGTCCCGAATAGCCGAGTTGTAAGGCGATTTCAGTTAAACTCAAACCTTGTTGTAAGAGATATTCACATCGTTTCATGCGCTCTGACTCAAGTACCCGCTTAAATGAACTATCCCAGTCTTGCAACTGGCGTTGTAAGGTCCGCGTTGACAGGTGTAATTCATTAGCAATCTGTTCAATTTTAGGAGCTTCCGCATGTGCTTTAAGATAATCAGCCACGGCGCTATGAATCTGTTGTAATACGCTCTCATAACGAGGCTTGAGGGCAATTGCTACCTCTGCTTGTTTCAGTAAAAGCTGCGTTAAGGAAGGATCAGCAAAACCCGATTTTAAAGTCAAACTGTCCACACTCATCACATAGGCATAGCAGGCTTGATTAAAGCTCACTTCACAACCATAAAATTTTAGATAATGATACTGTGCCATCTGGGCTGGATGCGCCATTTGGATTTTTAAGATTTGTAATTGATCGGGGAAAATTTTCTTGGCCAAATGCACAATAGATGCCATGGTCATTTCATTCAGTGAAGCATATTTCTCATTGAGAAAAGGCCAAGTCAGCCAAATTTCATTGCCCCTTTGCTGCATCTGCATGGGACTAACTTCTGCACCATCAATCACCAAACGACTAAAACGCATCACATAACTCAGTGCTTCAGCCACGCTATTACTGCGTGTGGCCATATAGCCCAAAACACCAAAATGCTCAGGTTGAATAAATTTTGCCATCTCCATAATCAACTGAGGACAATCCAATTGCTCTCGCGTCAGTTGTAAAATCGTTTGAAAGAACGAAAATGGTGATTGGGTATCGATTGGCAGTTGTAATACATGCTCTAATTCATACTGATATTGCGCTAAAAAACCGAGTTGATGAAAATCAATTCCTTGCTCTATGAGATACATATTCCAGAGCTGAAAATAACCATTGGGGATTTGTAACTCTTGCATGATAGCCCACCCACTATTTGACATGCGATATTTTCACATTGGCGTAAAATGTATAAAAAATGGCAATATCTGTCAAAACAAACTGCATTTTCTCCGACATACTGCAATCATCCAAGGCAAATGAAGTAAAACAAAATGAATGCCATTGTTACAACCCCTGTTGAACCGATTGTGCGAACTCAACTTAATTTTAAGCTCGATGAAGTGCCCCGTTTTTGGTTTGGCGGCGACCCATTCCTTACGCGCATGTTCGATGCACTCAGCCTCACTTTCCCCGATGGAGAACGCTATTTTATTCAAAGCGTGCGTTTGTTTCGGGACCAAATTACAGACCCAAGCTTAGCGGCTCGTGTAAGCGATTTTATTAAGCAGGAAGCACAGCATGGCATTGCCCATGACAAAATGAATCAGGTCATGCGAGAACAAGGCATGCCTGTCGATCAGTTTATTCAGCGTTTAAATAAAATCTTCAAGTTCGAATTAAGCAAACGCTCGCCGCAATACAACATTGCCATGACGGCTGCGGCAGAACATTTAACCGCACTGATGGCCGAAACTTTTTATAGCCATAAAGCCACGTTGGCTGAGGCCCACCCCTATGTACGTGCTTTATTTGCATGGCATGCAATTGAAGAAATGGAACACCGCGATGTCGCGTTTGATGTGATGAAACAAGTCGGACATGTGCCTGAAGCGACGCGTCTATTTGCATTGGCCTTTACCACGGTGATGATGTTTGGTTTCACCACCTATCGTGCAGATGTCATGCTCAAACATGATGGCTTTAACCGTATTCAGCGCTTGCAAATGATGCGTAAAGGGCTGCCATGGTTCTTTGGGGAAAAAGGGATACTGTCTCGGATGCGTGGTCAATATCTCGATTGGTTTAAGAAAGACTTTCATCCCAATCAACATCCTGTGATTGCTCAGTATAAAGTTTGGATCGACACCCTAGCAGAAAGTCATGATCCGATTTTAGCGGGTGAAGCTTTTTGGCAAGCTGGGAAATAATTCAGTAAGCGCAACAAATATACACTTTGGATGAGTTTAGGTATCATACGCCATCTTAAAACATGGGTATATGAAGTTGAATTTGTATGTCCGATTACATCCGAAGTTAAAAATGTCGTTTAAATTCAAACTCCGCGTTCTTGGTTATTTGATCATGGTCAATGCAGTGATCTCGATGCTTATTGCTTGCAGATATTTCCTGTATTTATCTGAGTTTCCAACAGATTTATTGGGATTCAGTTTCTTATTTACTGGAACATTCTCGCACATGACTGTGCTTGCTTCATTGATTGGCTTGATCTTGATTCCGAGCTTATTTCTACCCAATACGCTACGTCATATTACGCAAGCAAGTATTGCTAGCTTGGCACTCATTGCACTGATCATAGATACCTTTGTTTACGCACAGTACCGTTTCCATATCAATACCGTCATGCTGGAACTGGTGATGTCAGGTCAGGTTGTGAGTTTCTCAATCTCAACATGGCTGATGGTCATTGCTGCGATTGCCTGTATTTTTGCAGCACAATTTTACTTGATCCGATTCTTAGAGAAAAAATTACCCACTTTTTCATGGAGCATTGGTAAAAAGTTTACAGGCTTAGTGTTTGTTGCTTTACTTTTAAGTAATGGTATTCACGTTTGGGCTGCAGCACATGTGTATCAACCTGTAACCATGACACAACGCTATTTACCGATGTTTTATCCGATGACCTCGAATAAAACCATGAAAAAGTACGGCTGGATTGATGAAGAAGCCTTAGAAAAACAAAAGGCTATGTCTTTAGAACGTAAAAGTGACCTGAATTATCCGCTGACGCCGATTGTTGGAGAAGCTCCAAAGCAACCCACCAATATTATGTTTATCGTGATTGATTCTTGGCGTGCAGACACATTTAATGCAGACAACTCACCAAACTTGTGGAATTATGCGCAGAACGGAAAGATTTTTAATCAACACTATTCAACAGGAAATGCCACACGCACAGGTATTTTTGGGATGTTCTATGGTATTCCTGGTACTTACTGGCATGGCATGATTGTGAACCGCCAAAGTCCAGTATTTATTGACCGTTTGCAAGCACTGAATTATCAACTGGGTTTATTTGCTGCTGCCAAATTAACCAACCCTGAATTCCATGAAACCGCGTTTTCAAAAGTGCCAAATTTACGTATTGGTTCTTCTGGCAAAGTGGCAGGTGGTCTTGATGAAGAATTAACGCAAGATTGGTTAAAATGGTATGAAAAAAGAGATCGAAACAAACCAACCTTTTCATTTTTATTTTATGACTCTCCACACGGATACAGCTTTCCTAAAGACTATCCACACCAGTACAAACCAATGCTGGATGAAGTCAATTATCTCAAGTTAAGTAATGATTCTGATCGTTCATTAATGATGAATCGTTATAAAACTAGTGTGCACTACGTCGACAGCATTGTGAAACAAGTTTTAGATAAACTCAAAGAAACAGGTGATGCAGAGAACACGTTGGTCATCATTACTGGCGACCACGGGCAAGAAGTGAATGATAATCTTCAAAACTTCTGGGGACATAATGGTAACTTTACCGACCCTCAAGTCAAAGTTCCCTTTGCAATCATTGGTCCGAAGATACAAACTGATGCGCTATGGAATAACCACGTTTTAACTAGCCATCAAGATATTGTTCCTACACTCATGAAAAACTATTTGGGTGTAACCACAAAAATTCACGACTATTCAGTGGGTGAAGATTTGTTGGGACCACAAATTCAACGTGATTGGATTTTAACCTCAAGCTATAGTAAATATGGCATTGTTACCCCTAAAAACATCTTAGAAGTGGGGGCTGTTGGGCAGTTCGAAATCTTAGATAAAAAGAATCAGCCAATGTCAGATCAAGAGCCAAACTATGCTCATGTTCAAGCAGCATTGGAGCAAATTAGTCGTTTTAATAAATAAAGGCAAAAGAAAAACCGGCATGATGCCGGTTTTTTATCACAGGTCTTTTACCACTTTGCATAGTGCTGTTCGAGCAATCCATATTCATTTAGCAATACAATCTCTTGATCACCCTGCTGAATCGTACCGCTAATCTTGGCTTGCCATTGACTAAACTGACTGCCCACAAGACGCAAATTTAGGTTTTCAAAACGGCGCCAACCCGTGGTCACAGTTAAATTTAAGCGTTCATCTAACGAGCGAATGCTCCAACGCCCTTCTTCTTCCATTTGGAATAGAACATCACTCACGGTATAGAGCTTTCCATTCATCCACAGACAGTTTTCATTGCCAAAACTTTCATTCACACCAGAGGCTAAGTTCAGACCAATACGCTTACCCTGTGCATCCCAAAAACTACAAGAGAGCCAAAACCAAGCTGTTTCCGGTCGGAGGAAGCCACAGGTGTCATCTAGCGCAGCCAAGGTCCGCTCATTAAACTGAATGATCTGCCCCGCTTTATTGGTAAAAAAACCCTCACACGCTAAGGTGGTCAGTTTATGGGTATAAGTCCAACCATTAATCCCTGTTGGACTACACATACTCAATGGATCAGTGCCTGCGCAGAAAATTCGGGCACTCAGCTTAATCTCACCATACTTGGTGACTTGAACATAGCGCACCCCATTGGCATGCTGAATTTCAATTTGAAACGGTGAATTTGCAAACACACTCTGGTTATACAAAGGCTGTTCATCTAAAACGGTTTTACGCGCCAGAAAATTCACGGCGTTCCATTCAAGTACTTCATTTTTAAGATGATCGTAAATATAAACGAAACCGTGTCCAGCCCAAGCAATATCAGCAATCGCTAAACCAATGGTGTAGTGTTCATGTTGAATGCTACAAAACTTAAATTTCTTATATTTTAGCTTTTTCCGCCAGCCAGTGAGCACTTCACCATATGGGGTTTTATACTGATACTTATTTAAATCAATGGTTTTTGGAAGTTCGCTAAACCGACCATAATGTGGTTGTCCGTTGGACTGAATCAAATCCATTGATGCTTTATCCTTAAGCAAAAGTTAATTAATATCCCTAAGCATATTATGCCTATAATTTTAAAGGTGAAAAGTATTTAGTTTGTTTTTTCATCAAATTGTTCGCTAAACCTACTCTCTTTCGTTTGAAGACACCACTTAAAAATTAAGAATGATCCAAACTTAATTTAACATCAGATATGTATTTTCCCAGATGTTTGCATCAAACTCAGCTTCAACCAAAGCCACATAACGTCCATGTATGCAATCAATCGCAATACAGTCATCGACGTCTAAAACACGATCTGTATGTTGCTTTTTCCACTTTTGATCAAAATGTTGTTTGCCAAGTTGTTTGGCTTCCGCTGCATGTGGAGCAACAACGAGTACATAACGATGCAACTCCCCAAATTCACGTGTGTCATAGCCACCTAAATTTATGAGCCACAATTTTTCATCTGTGACTTGAGGCTGAGCATCACTAAACTGTATTTGGTATTTTTTCCCTCGACTTTCAACACCATTTAGCCGTGCCCAAGCATCTATATGTAAGCCTTTTTGTTCACCAAACCATGCATGTTTAAGTTGCGGGTAACTGTCTTCTAAACTGTCAGCGACAGCAAACACAACATCATGGACTTCGGTATTGGCACGTGCATGACGACCACCTAGCATAACCATAAATAGGTTGGGCATTCTATTTCCTTTAAATTGATGAAGTTACTTTTCTTCTAAATGCTTCAATATCAAAGCTTTCTTTAGCATAAATTGCCGCCCCCTCAATTCCTCTAAAAATAGTAGCGGCATTGATTGAATAAACTGAACAATATTGTAAAAGTTCAGCAGCATATTTTTGGGGTAAAGAAATTTTTAATAATGCTTGTATCTTTTTATCAGCAACCAGCTCATTTAATAATTTAAGCTGTTTAATTCTTTTAGGTTTCTGTTCAAAAGTTAATGCTGTTCCTCTAACCAAGTTTTGACGAACTAAAGTAAAACAACCCAGTTGAGAAGATATATTTTGATTAGCACTTTTAGGAACTTCAATAATTTCAAAGTTTTTTTCAGTACCATTGCTCAGTAAATTTTCCTTTTCGGTATCAAATATCCAAACCGACAATAGATCATCAAATGATGGTTGTTTGATAGCTTGAGAAGCAGCGAAGTAACATGCAACCAACGGACTTTTTGTCCAATCTAAAAACTCTGTCCATACACCATAATGCTGGGCAAAAGCGATTAACTCATACAATTCAGCATGCGGCCATGCCTTAGTTTTAAAGACAACTGCACTATCGAACTCGTTAAAATGATTATCTCTTAAAGCTTTGGAATCGAAAGGAATTTTTGATGAATTTAAATCACAGCCGTTTATAAATTCCTTTAAACGTACCCAATACATAAAACAAAGTCCATCAAATGTGTTTGATAAAATTTGGTCTGCAGGTGAATGTCGGAATAAACTAGGCTCTAATTCCCAATTTGAATCTGCTTGACCGCGATAAATAAATTTACCATTCACACTTTCTAAGTATTGATTGATATTTTTTTTGTCTGGTCTAATGAGTTCAATAAATTCATCCACATTTTCTAAAATGATTTCTTTAAAACCAAATCCCTCCTTAATTTCCATATCCTCTCCATCAATTAATCAACAAAAATAAAGCCCCAAAAGGAGCTTTATTCAATAGTCATTGTGAATTACATCTCAACCATTTCTACGCCATCAATACGTGCCACAGTCATCAAATCTTTATCACCACGACCTGAAACCGTCGCAATAATAATTTGATCCTTAGACATCGTTGGCGCAAGTTTAGTGACATAAGCCATCGCATGAGAACTTTCCAATGCCGGAATAATCCCTTCAATATGAGTCAAATCACGGAAACCTTGTAAAGCTTCATTGTCATTGATTGGCACATATTCAACACGATGCATATCTTTTAAGAAACTATGCTCAGGGCCTACACCTGGATAATCTAAACCTGCTGAAATCGAATGGGTTTCAATGATTTGACCTTGTTCATCCGACATCAAATAAGTACGGTTACCATGCAATACACCAACATGACCAGCATTTAACGGTGCAGAATGTTTACCTGTTTCAATACCATAACCCGCAGCTTCAACGCCATACATTTTCACATCTGGGTCATTTAAGAATGGATAGAACAAGCCCATTGCATTTGAACCACCGCCTACACATGCAACGAGTGCATCAGGTAAACGCCCTGCTTGTTCTTGAATTTGCTTGCGTGCTTCACGACCAATAATCGATTGGAAGTCACGAACCAATTGTGGATATGGGTGTGGGCCTGCAACCGTACCAATCACATAGTAAGTTGAATCCACATTCGTGACCCAGTCACGCATTGCTTCGTTCATGGCATCTTTCAATGTTTTAGAACCGCTTTCCACAGGTACAACGGTCGCACCGAGTAAACGCATACGGTACACGTTCATGGCTTGACGTTTCACGTCTTCAGCACCCATGAATACCACACATTCAAGCCCTAAACGCGCTGCAATCGTAGCCGTTGCAACACCGTGCTGACCTGCGCCAGTTTCAGCAATAATTCGTTTTTTACCCGACAGTTTTGCCAATAAAGCCTGACCAATGGTGTTATTCACTTTATGCGAACCTGTATGATTCAGATCTTCACGTTTTAAGTAAATTTGAGCACCCCCCAACTCTTTCGACCATCGCTCAGCATAATATAAAGGACTAGGACGACCTACATAGTAGGCGAGGTCACGGTCGAATTCTGCCAGAAACTGCTCATCATCCTTCATACGGAAATAGAGCTTTTCTAAGTCTTCTAATGCTGCCATTAGAGTTTCTGACACAAAACGTCCGCCATGGATACCGAAATGCCCACGTTCATCTGGGTATTGGGTATAGTCAATCACATTACTTTGCTGATCCACGATGGACTCCTTGCATGAAGTTTTCTATAAGTTGTTGGTCTTTTATACCTTTAGCGGATTCGACGCCTCCGCTGACATCTACAGCATAAGCCCCAGTCGTCTTTATAGCGTCTTCAACATTAGTTGGGGTTAAACCACCAGCTAAAATTAAAGGAATATCCAGTTTGGGGAATTGTGACCAGTCAAAACTGTGTCCTGTTCCCCCTTTCAATTCGGGATGCCATGCATCTAAGAGCACTGCACTTGCCCCGGCCTGTTGGAAGCGTTGAACTTCTACAACCACATCCAGTTCAGGTTTCACCTGAATGGCTTTATACCAACGACGTCCTACTTGTGCCGCAATTGCCTGACAGTCTTCTGGTGTTTCATCACCATGAAACTGAATGATATCGAGTGCCACTTGTTTTAACACATCTACAATGTCAGCCGCAGTGGCATTCACAAAAAGTCCAACAGTTTGCACATAGGCAGGCACATATCGAATCAATTCTTTAGCTTGAGCTGCACTGACATGACGTGGACTAGGCGGAAAAAATACAAAACCAATCGCATCAGCCCCAGCATTGACCACAGCTTGAATATCTTGGCTACGGGTAATTCCACAAATTTTGGCACGGGTTCGCATAGGTTATGACTCTGGCTCAACCCTATTTATAGCTGATCTATAAATAACAGGGCAAATCATTGTAATGCAATTTTTTCACCTTGCGTAAAGTTCATCCTGAAAAAATCTTTACATAGATTGTTTAATTCGCATACAAACCTTATACTTCGCGCAAATGCAATAAGTCTAAGCACTATGCTTTAGGGAAGTTGGTGAGAATCCAACACTGCCCCCGCAACGGTAAAACGAAACGTATATCTTTATAAGTATTTGCACTTACATCACTGCACTCGTGTGGGAAGATGGATATACCAATATTGTTCGCAATATCTATATTTAAGTCCGGAGACCTGCTTGTTGCGCCATTTAACTCAATCATTCACGGGGGGTGAATGTATGGAGCAAGCATGTCAAATTTATTTCAGCCTACAGCTTTAGTGGGCGCAATCGCTATTGCGATGGGTTTCTCCGCAACAGCATCTGCACAAGACAGTGTTAATGCATCTTTAGACACATTGGTTGTAACAGCAACACGTTCTGAAGAAAAGATTAAAGACGTTCCTTCACGAATCTCTATTATTGAACCACAAATTTTAGACCAATCTCCTATAGCGGAATTACCACACTTACTTATGAGTGATGCTTCTATCGATATGATGCAATATGGTGGTTATGGCCAAGCAGCATCAATCTTTACTCGTGGAACAAACTCAACACACACCCTTGTGTTACGTGATGGTGTTCGTCTAAATACAGGCTCTGCTGGTGCAGCGTCACTTGCTTTTATTGATACTACTGATATTAAACAAATTGAACTATTAAAAGGCCCTGCTTCAGTACTTTATGGTACAGATGCAATTGGTGGTGTTGTTCAACTTATTTCGAAAACACCTGAGAAAACTAGTGCTTTTGTCACAGGTGAAATGGGTGAGCATAATACTTATAAGGCTGTTATCGGAGCGGATTTAGCCGAAGATGGATTTTATGCACAAATTCGGGGTCAACGCTTAGAATCTGACGGGACACAAGTAACAAATTTGAAAGATCCTAATATAAAAACAGGTAGCTATGACCAAAAAGGATTTAGTACAAAAATCGGTGTAGAAAAGCAACAATATGCCGCGTCTATAGATTACTCAGAGAATAATGGACAATCTCAATATATCACTGACAATGATACATACACTGGTGTCAAAAATGTCACTCAAGATTTTAAAAATGAGATTATCAATATTAAAGGCCGTGTAAATATCAATGATGATATTTCGGTGCATGCTCGTTTATCGCAATTCAAAGATGATCTTGAGCAAAATGAATCTCAAGATGCGATTTACAATACGACTAAAGAGGCTGAACTCTATAGCAAATGGCAATTTACTCCATCACAAAATATTTTAGTGGGCGTTGCACACAAGAATATTGAGTCTGATGTACTTTCTGGTAGCGCTCCATATGGTGTGGACTATCTAAAAGATGTTGCAAGTACAGGCTACTTTATTCAACATCAATACCAATCTGACAAACTACATACTCAAGCTGGGCTTCGTGTAGAAGATCATGAAACCTTTGGTACACATACTGTAGGTCAAGTAGCTGCACGTTATCAACTTTTACCTCAAACTAGTATTTACAGCAATATTGGTACAGCATTTAGAGCACCAACCAACAACGACTTATACGCATTAAATTGGGGCGGTAATCCTGATTTAAAACCTGAAGAAAGTATTTCATATGAAATTGGTTTAGATCAGATTATTACTGATCAATTTACATTTGGGCTATCAATATACCGTAATGAAGTTGATAACTTAATTACTTGGCAAAATGGGAAAAACTTCAATGTGAAAGAAGCCACTTTTACTGGTGGTGAACTAAATCTTAATTGGGCTAATGACGACCTATTTTGGGATTTAGGATATGCCTATGTGCAGCCTAAAGATAAAGCTACTGACACCGACCTTAATCGCCGTCCTCGTCAAAGTCTGACATTAACTACCGGTCTTCAAAATGAAGTATATGGTATCAGTACTTCACTTTCAGCCAAATCTAAACCTAAAAATGGATCTAATGTTTCAGGCTATGCAACTATCGACGTTAATGCATACTGGAACATCAATCAAAATGTAAAAGTATTTACCAACATTCAAAACATTGGCGATGTCGAATATAAAACAACTTCAGCATCTCAATGGGGTCAAGATATTTACTATATCAATGGTGGCCGTTTAGCCTCTGTAGGAGTCACTTTCCGTTATTAATTTAATGTAAAGACTTAAAAAACAATTTAAAACAGCGCAGTTTATGGATAATGTTTTGACCGACATTATCCTTTTTTCATTCTTTAAGCAGGACAAATTATGGGCCACCGTTTAAGTAAAATTTATACCCGTACTGGCGACTCAGGCACCACAGGTCTGGGCGATGGATCACGTGTGACTAAAGATGATCTAAGAATTACCGCACTCGGTGATGTCGATGAGCTAAATTCAACAATTGGTGTACTTCGTGCTCAAATTACTGCAAGCCAAATCACAGACAAAGCCACATGGGATAAAAGCTTAAGCCTGATTCAGCATTGGCTTTTCGACTTAGGCGGTGAAGTGTGTATTCCAAACTATCACTTGCTGCAACCAGTTTGTATTGAGTTTCTTGAACAAGAAATTGACCGCATGAATGAAGACTTACCCATGCTGAAAGAATTTATCTTACCTTCGGGTTCTTTAGCATGTAGCTATGCACATCAAGCACGAGCGGTATGTCGCCGAGCTGAACGTAGCTTAATGTCGGTGCACACTCGTGATCAAAATATTCAAAGCACCGCACTACAGTTGCTCAACCGCTTATCGGATTGGCTTTTTGTTGCATCGCGTGCTTTACAGCGTGCTGAAGGTGGCTCGGAAGTACTTTGGCAAAAAAATATCAATGAAACTATTTAAACAATTCTATGTATTTAGAACGAAATAGATTTTTTCAGAGTCTTCCTGTGATCAATTCACTGGAGGACTTTTTGATGTTACTTTTCTTTTGGGAAAAGCAATCAAAACCATTGTCCAAGCGTAAAACTCGCCCACAGCCATCTCTGATCGTGAATATCACAGAAGCATTTCATTCAAATTCAGTCCTACCTCAAACCATTACGAATCGCATTTACGCATATCTGATATTTCCACCTTAGAATCTATCCCAATCAGATATTTTTAGCGCTACAATCACGCAAAAGACGTATATAGATCAGGTTCAATATGAGAATCATCGGACATCGTGGTGCACGTGGCGAAGCCCCAGAAAATACACTCGGCGGTTTTCAATATATTCATGATCTGGGCATCCGTGCGGTCGAATTTGATGTTCGTCAGCTCAAAGACCATGAGCTGATCATTATGCATGATGACAACATGCTCCGAACCACAGGTAGTGACCAAGCACTCTACCCATTAAGCAGCACACAACTCGATGCCTATAACCAAGCACATATTTGGCTAGACTGGGAAAAGCAAAGTACCCCAACACTACGACAAGCACTCCAGATTATGCAGGACTTCGAACATCTTGAAGTTGAAGTCAAAGCCGTGCAAACACAAGCTGAAGCGGAACGACTGACACAACATCTCACACAGCAACTTAGAGGCTTTGAACACAGTGCGGTCATCACCAGTTTTGATCTTAAAATCCTACAAGCACTCCAAGATCAACACTCCCCATTTAAACGTGGCTTATTGATTGAAGACGATATTCAACATCTTGCGATTGAACAAGCGCTCAAATACGACTGTTGCCAAATCGGCTGGATGAACCAACTGGCAAGCGATGACTTGTTAAAAGCCACACAACAAGCGAATTTAGCCATTAGTGTTTGGACAGTGAATGACATCGAGCGCGCCAAACATTTACGTGACTGTGGCATTGATGGATTAATTACAGATTTTCCTAAAATGATGCTACAACATTTGATAGATGTGCATTGAACAGGCCACAGATTGACTTGAGTTTTACATGAGTAGTAGCAGTGAAAATGGTTATTTTTCATATTGATCGCTCTGCTACTATAAAGCCTAGAAAAGCTTCGGTAATTTCGATATCTAAACATTCGTATTCTGTTACTGTTTAGTACAATACATCTGTACAATAATGCTAGTGAACCAAGGTTCGCTCATGCTAATATGCTGTAGCTTAATCCATGCAAAAAGTAATGGATTGACCTTCCATTTATACCTCCCAAGGTTTCAGGAGTGCTGTTGGAGATGAATGCTCCCCTACCCAAAGCCCCATTTAACTGGGTTGCAATTTTTGCATTGGTTTTTCTTCCGATTGTGACTGTGATTGCAATTCCCTTATATGCCTTTCAGCATGATTTCAGCTTAGCCGCTTGGATCAGTATGTTTGTATTACTGGGTGTTAGTAGCTTAGGTATTACTGCTGGCTATCACCGCTTATGGGCACACCGTGCTTATGAAGCAAGCTTACCTTTAAAAATCATTTTGATGATTATGGGTACCTTTGCCGTGCAAAACAGTATTTTATTTTGGAGTTCAGGTCACCGTACCCACCACCGCCATGTCGATGATATCGAGAAAGATCCGTACTCGATTAACAATGGCTTTTGGTATGCGCACATGGGTTGGATGCTTCGTGACTATCCATCAGCAGAACCGGACTTTAAAAATGCACCCGATTTACTGAATGATAAATTGGTGATGTTCCAACACAAATACTATGTTCCTTTAGTGATCAGCGTCCACATGGGTATTTTATTACCAATTGGTTGGGCTGTAGGCGACTTATGGGGGGTGTTATTGTTGGGCGGATTAATGCGTTTAATCCTCAGCCACCACGTCACGTTCTTCATTAACTCTTTATGCCACATGTGGGGCAAACGCCCATATACAGACGAAAATACCGCACGTGACAACTTCTGGTTAGCCATTGCCACTTGGGGTGAGGGTTATCATAACTACCACCACATTTTCCAATACGACTATCGTAACGGTGTGAAATGGTGGCAATATGACCCAACCAAATGGTTGATTTGGTCATGCTCAAAACTCGGTTTAGCTAAAAACTTACGTCGTATTCCGAGTTTCAATATTAAAAAAGCTGAACTTGCGATGAAGTTTAAATACGCTGAACAAGACTTAGAAGTTCATGGTCTGAATGTCAGTGATGACATTAGTTCCGCGAAAGCTCGTATTGCACAAGAGTATGATGCTTTTACCCAAACCTTAAATGACTGGGCAAAATTGAAAGAACAAGAAATTCAAGCCAAGAAAACGGCTGTGGCAGAAAAAATCCATCAAATGGATGAGAAGCTCAAAATTGAGTTTCAGTTAGTCGAACAGCGTCTAGGTCATCACCGTCAAACCTTGACCACACTGATGCGCAGCATTAAAAAAGCCCCTGTTTCTCAGTAATTAATCTCTGATTCAGCATTTCAAAAGAAAGCTCCGCAAGGGGCTTTTTTTAGCAGTTCATAAAGGATAACAACATGGATATTAACAACATTCCTTTCGGTATCACCAACTGGGCTGAGATACCCACCACCCGCCATACAGGTGATCAGGGTTATGCCCTATGGCGTACTCAGCAATTTGACACGATTCGCGTACGTATGGTGGAGTATTCTGAGAACTATCTGGCCGACCATTGGTGTTCTAAAGGACATATCCTGTTGTGCTTAGAAGGTGAACTACACACTGAACTAGATGATGGTCGTAGCTTTACCCTCACGGCTGGCATGAGTTACCAAGTTGCGGATCAAGCCGAAGCCCATCGCTCGTCCACCTCAAAAGGTGCCAAACTGTTTATAGTTGACTAAAACAGTTGGATATATGCCTTAACACTAAAACTTTGCTATATTGATGGGGTCATGGCTTATCCCTTGTGATCCTTCACTATGCAGTTCAATTCACGCTACTCCCTCCTGTCTTCAAAGCTTTATCACCATCAACAGCCCCTACCACTGAAAGGCGCAAAAGCAGGTCATTTCAATGCTGCTTTAGCAGAACAATTACAATGGTCTGAAGCAGACAAACAGTCTTGGGTAGAGATTTGTAGCGGACAAAAAACCTTTAGTGAATTTGAACCTTTGGCAATGGTTTATGCGGGACATCAATTTGGTCAGTGGGCAGGACAGCTCGGTGATGGTCGAGGTTTATTGATCGCACAAATTCTCGATCAATATGGGCAAACCATTGACCTGCATTTAAAGGGTGCAGGTTCTACTCCTTACTCGCGTATGGGAGATGGTCGTGCGGTACTTCGCTCCGTCATTCGTGAGTATTTGGCTGGACATACGCTGAATAGTTTAGGCGTGGCTTCAAGCAACGCGGTGGGCTTTACCTCATCGGCTCAAGGCGTGCAGCGGGAAAAATTGGAACTCGGTGCGATGATGTTACGTACATCAGACTGTCATATTCGCTTGGGACATTTTGAGTGGATCAACCAGTACCAACCTGATTTACTCGACGAATTTACCCAAAAATGTATCGAATGGCATTACCCCGAGTGTTTAGAGGCGGAACAACCTGTTTTGGCATTTGCAACCCAAGTGATTCAACGGACTGCGGTAATGATTGCCAAATGGCAACTGGTCGGCTTCGCACATGGGGTGATGAATACTGATAATTTAAACATTACAGGTTCAACCCTCGATTTTGGTCCTTATGGCTTTATGGAACGCTTCCGCCCGAATTGGATTAACAATCACTCTGACTATCAAGGCCGCTATACCTATCAGCAGCAGCCGAGCATTGGACACTGGAACTTATGGACATGGTTGAATAACCTCATTCCGCTTTGCCCTCAAGACTATGACAAAGAACAATGGAAGCAAGACCTTGCCGATTGCCTAGAGCACTATGAACCCACGTTCTTGGAGCACTACAAACTGGGTTTAAGTCAGAAAATGGGCTTACCTCATTTCCACACGGACAGTTTTGACTGTGCCATGACCTTCTTACGGATTCTACAAACTGAACAGCTCGACTACACACAAAGCTTTACGCGTTTGCAAGAGCAGCAATATGAAATGATTAAAGATGACTGCCTTGACCGTCGTCAATTTGAAAGTTTCCTCGCGCAATATGAACAGATTCGTGCAAATCAAGACATGGCAGAACTCAATGCAGTGATGCAACAAGCCAACCCTGTTTATATCCTACGCAATCACATGGCACAAAAAGCGATTGAGCTGGCTGAACGGAACGATTTCTCAGAAGTCGAACGCTTATTTGACCTGCTTAGCCATCCATTTGAGCGGAATGTAGCACTAGAGAAAGCTGAGGATTTAGCACCTTTACCAACGGATGTGCCTGAAGTGATGGTGAGTTGTTCATCTTAAGCATTTGGCTTAAACTGTGGATAAATTAAACAATATCCACAGGGCTTCGCCCACTGAGTGATGATCAACATGTCCTTACATCTTATTGCTGCAAAAGCTGCACTTGCCCTGCCAGAAGTGACGTGTAGTCAGCCCTTTGGTGAAGGCTGTGATGTCTATAAAGTCATGGATAAAATGTTTTTGCTCAATTCATCTTTAAGTGGGGCAGCTTTAAGTAACTTAAAAGTTACGCCTGACCACGGCGCAATGCTACGTGATATTTATCCCTATATTCATGCAGGTTGGCATATGAATAAAAAGCATTGGATTTCAATTTATGAAGATGAAGACTTAGATCCTGATTTAGTCATTGATCTGGTACATAGCTCTTATGAGCTCGTGGTATCCAAGCTGAATAAACTACAAAGACAGCGAATCGCTGCGCTTAAAGCCATCACCTAAATCCGTATTGAATGAAAAAGATTTTTAAATTATTCCTATTACATTTCCTAAAGCTCAACCCTATCACCACATCAAACAGGTCATGGATTTGAACGTATATTGTCTCTGCTGAGCAGCTTTTCGACGTTTTTTACGTATTGCCCATTTGGAACCTAAATTTTGAAAAGAAAAACGAAATGAGACATTTATAGATGATAAAAAAAAGCCCGACATCCTGTCGGGCTTTTTCGTATTGGTTAGCTAGGTATAACTCCTGTCGTACCTCACATCCTAGTGTTGAACTTATCATTTTTGTTTTATGTTTTGGAACTTCCTGTTCTCTATGACTGCATCATATAAAAAATCTTGGGACTGACCTAGACGCAATCCGCTTGAATTAGTGTAAGCCAAAACGTACATAGAAAAATAAGCTTAATTAGACTTACCCCCAAAATTATCCGCAGAAATTGTGGATAGTTTTCAGGATGACTAAAGCTGAGCCTTACTCCTAAAAATTACTTTTTGCGTGATTTAAAAGCAACTTTATAGCTCAGTACTTCAATCTGTTGGAAATACAATCACTCTTTCTCGATTTTGCCTATTTAATTATCTATACATATCAATCCGAAAAGATGAAGTATGAGAGTAGCTCACTCTCCATCCAAGTTAATCAGAAAGCCATGCTGAACTCGTACAAAGACAGACTGAGAATCAGTAAAGTCTTAGTCATTTTCATATTCAGTTGCTTATTTGATTCCATTGTTGAAAAGTTAGAATGCCATCTCACAATCCAACCCTAAGTGGTATGCAAATGGCTAGAAGAATACTTCGCTGATTTGAATACAGACTCATCGACCTTGTCTAAAACAAATGTAAAAGTAAAAAGACAAACTGACACATGATTTGAAATATCTATAATTTATATACCGATCAAAAGCCCAATAAAAAAGGACTCATATTAAGTCCTTTTCAACATCATCACCTAAGCTTTAGCTTTTCTTCGGCTTCAATGTTTTAAATAAAACAAATAACACGAGGATCCACACAGGAAGCATCAACACGGAAAGCATAAAACCCTGATTCCACATGATATATAAAATCATCAGCATAAACACTAAAACAAAATAATTGCTAAACGGTGCAAATAACGCTGGAAACTTAGTTTGAATGCCCTGCTTTTTCATACTCTGTCTAAATTTAAGATGGATCAAACTGATCATCATCCAATTCAACACAGCCGCACTGACCACAATATAAATCAGATAACTGAGCGCTTTTTCAGGCAAAAAGTAATTCAACAGCACGCAACCAAAAATCAGTAATGCTGAAAATAAAACCGCCGCAATCGGTGTCCCCTGTCGATTAACCTGCTTAAAAACTTGCGGGGCATTACCTTGTTCTGCCAGACCTAACAGCATGCGGCTATTGGCATACATCCCACTATTACAAACAGAAACCGATGCAGTCAGAATAATAAAATTCAGTAAATGCGCTGCCCAATCAATGCCAATTTGCTTAAAAATAAGCACGAATGGACTTTTATCTAAACCACCCAAATCCAATTGATTCCAAGGCACCAAAGACAAAAGGATCGCCAACGAGCAAATATAGAACAGGAAAACCCGAATCACCGTTTGATTGACGGCTTTTGGAATATTCTTTTCAGGATCTTCGGTTTCCGCAGCCGCCATACTGATCAGCTCAATGCCGCCAAAGGCAAACATCATAAAGGCCAGCATATAAAACAAGCCTTCAAAGCCATGTGGGAAAAACCCGCCATGTACCCATAAGTTCGTGACAGATGCAGTTGAACCAACATCAGCCGTCAACAACAGATAAACCCCGAAGATGATCATGGCGATAATCGCCACAACTTTAATCATCGACAACCAAAACTCAGACTCCGCATACAGTTTGACATTGGCAAGATTGGCCAGTGTGATCACCACAAAAAACACCAGCACCGAGACCCACGCAGGAATATGTGGCCACCAGTAATTCACATACTTGCCAATCGCGGTCAGTTCAGTCATCACCACCAAGATATACAGTACCCAGTAGTTCCAGCCCGTTAAAAAGCCTGAAAACCGCCCCCAATATTTAAAGGCAAAGTAGCTGAATGAACCCGTCACTGGCTCATGCACAATCATTTCACCGAGCTGACGCATAATTAAAAATGCAATCAAACCGCCCATCATATAACCCAAAATAATCGATGGGCCAGCAGACTCAATAATATGTGCTGAACCTAAAAACAGACCTGTACCAATTGCACCGCCCATGGCGATCAATTGAATATGGCGGTTCTTTAAACGGCGCTGAAGTTTAGGCGTCTCGCTGCTCAAAACACATGCTCACCTGATAAAAAAATGAATTGTACCGCTTGCACAAGCGATCAACCAGTCTTGCTCTTCAAAATTGCCGATTGCTCAGTTTCATTTCACCAGTTGAAGGTTTAAACGGACTGTAGATTTTGATTGCTGCCTTGAGTCCATCCCATAAAAAAAGCGGATAACCCAAGGCTTATCCGCTTCTACTTTTAATTAAAAAATGAATTAATCTTCAGGATATTCAAACCGGTAACCTACACCATATACCGCCTGAACCCATTCATGACGGTTACCTGTTTCAGCCGCATCAGAGATCTTACGACGTAAGTTCTTAATATGGCTATCAATCACACGGTCAGCCACTTCAAAACTGTCAGGGTTGATATGATCTAGTAACTGCGCACGTGAATAGACTTGCCCCACATGCTCTAAAAACAACTCCAGTAAACGAAACTCAGTCGGTGTTAAGTTTAAAGGCTTTTGTTGATACCAAATGCGTTGTTGCGCTTTATCCATGCGGAACAAAGACTGATCTTCAGGCTCAGCTTTACGCTCTAAACGGCGTAACACGGCTTGGACACGCGCCACTAATTCTTTCGGGCTAAATGGTTTACACACATAGTCGTCTGCTCCCATGTTCAAGCCAAGCACACGGTCAATTTCTTCGGTGCGTGCGGTGACCATAATAATCGGCAAATCCGACTGTTCACGGACTTTACGGCAAATGGTCAAGCCATCCATACGCGGCACCATCAAATCTAAAATCATCAGACTCGGTTTACGCTGCGTAAAGCTATCAAATGCGTCCTGACCATCGTGAAACATACTGACTTCAAAGCCCGCTGCTTCAAGATAATCGCGGACCAATTGTGCAAGTTCTACTTCATCTTCAACCAGCATAATATGTTTCATACATACTTCCTTTTGTGTTTCATTTTTTTGGGAACGTTAACTTGCAACGTAAACCACCCAAAGGCGAATGATCAAAACTCAATTCACCTCCTAAAGCCTGTGCCAGTTTAGCCGATAAAGCCAAACCTAAACCTGTACCACCTGTGCTACGCGTACGCGAGTCATCGACTCGGTAGAAACGCTCACCGAGTCTTGCTAGTTGCTCATCACTTAAACCATAAGGACTGTCATCGACATAGACCGTCCAATCTGTTGCGGACTGTTCCGTATGGACTCGAACCTGACCACCCGCTTCGGTATAACGAATGCTATTGCCCAACAAATTGACCATGATTTGCTTAAAGCGGTCAATATCAAGTTGTAACTCAGCGCCCTCACCTTCGACACTAATGCTTAAATGGGCCTGTTCAAATTTAGGCTTAAAGTTTTCCACTTCTTGCTCAATCACCGCCCACGGGTTCACGGTTGCAAAGTAACAGTTTAATTGCTGTGCTTCCGCTTGTGCCAAATCAGCCAAGTCATGTGTGAGTTTTTTCAAGCTGGTGACTTGGCGTAACATCGATTCAAAATGCTCAGGCGTTGGTTTTCGAATTCCGTCTTGCATCGCTTCGATCTGCGCTTGTAACACTGCCAGCGGTGTTTTCAACTCGTGCGAAGTATCTGACACCCACTGACGACGCGAAATTTCATGCTGATCTAAAATCACAGCCAGTTGGTTCAGTTCATTGGATAAATCACCCAGCTCATCGTTTCGATTCACTTTAACTTGATGCTGAAAATTACCCTTTGTTAATTCACGCGTACCATTCAACAAGCGTTGAATCGGTGTCTTAAAATAAGTCGCAAGCAACAACGCAGCAATTAAACTAGCAAAAACGGTTAAACCATAGACCAGCAATAAATAACGTTTTTGGTTACTAAAGAAGTTGATACTCAATGCATCATCTTGATCAAGGACTGGTTTCAGCCCCAAATACCCCACCACTTGGTTATTCACCACAATAGGACGGAAAGAAACTTGATCATCCGAGGGTTCACCGACCACAAACTGACGCTGCGTATCGTATAAAGACAAACGCGAGCTCAGACCCAAACGGTCAGGCGTGGAAATAAACTGTTTTTTGCCTGTGTTTTGTTTGCTCTCTTGTTCAATCTCTTCTTTTTTACGATCTGGGCGGAACACATTTTGATTGGCGCTGAGTGGAAACTTTAAACCTTCGAAGGGTTGAAACTCCGAAGGTAAGTTTTCCTCCAAAGCTTGCAGTTCTTGTTCGGTTAAAATCTGTTTTTCATGTTTGACTTCAGTGGTAGAGACATCACTGAGTAAGGTTTTGGTATTTTCTTTAAAATAACGCTGTTGCAAAGCAATGTCGTACTGGCGACGTAACCACCAACGAGAGAGACGGTCATAATCATCTGGCGCGGCATGTCCTTCAATCTGCAAAATTTGCGCTTGAATGGCATTGCCCCAGTCATGATAGGTACTATAAACGCCTGCTAAGTTATCAATCAGATGATCGAGCTTCTGCATTTCCACGTCCGCCACATATTTGGCAAAATTCTTTTGCATCGTCCAATGCAGCACACCTAAACTCACCGTGGTAATCACCAAAGTGGTCAGCAATACAGTGAGGAATAAGCGTAAAGCAATCGGTACGCGGCGAATCTTCAAAAGCAGTCTCTCGGTCATTCTTTTGCCTTGTTATTGTATAGAACACTGCATCAAAAAACTCTCCATTGTTTCTACATCTTTATTATTTAATCTTTAATCATCCAAAATCACATGCTCTTGTATGGGGGAGTTGTAGAATGAATAAGATGACAAAAATTGCTTTAGCCACTGCCAGCGTTTTATCTGTAGGTGCGTTGACTGCCTGTCAATCCACCCAAGCACCGAAAGACATGAAGCAGTCGCAACATATGCATGGTCATTATCAAAAAGACCGTCACATGACACCTGAACAACGCGAACAGTTTGAAAAAATGCGTACTGAACGCAAACAGGTCATGCAAGACATTAAAAAAGCCTGCGATGGCAAAGCAGTGGGTTCAGCAGTCCAAGTTAAAGCAGGTGAACAAACACTAGAAGGCACATGTGCGATTTCGTTTAAACCGAACCGTGATGAAATGAAACGCGGTGAACATCGCCCAATGCGTGGCGATCAAGCCGATCGTGGTGAGTTCCGTGGCATGCATATGCAACGCGGCGAACCGCTAACCGATGCTAAACGTGCTGAGTTAACCCAACAGTACGATCAACGTTTAGCTGAACGTCAAGCTCGCCAACAAGCTGCGACCAAAGCCTGCCAAGGTCAAACCGATGGTAAAGCCGTGCAGTTAAAAGTTGGCACACAAACAGTAGATGGCAAATGTATCGTTCACTTCCAGCCTAAAGCCCCTGTTTCAGCACCGAATAAGACCGCTTAAGCCACTCTAAAAAGCATAAATAGATAAAAAAGGCGCAAATTGCGCCTTTTTTATTGGAGATAACTTTTTACGCTTTTGACTATTTATGTCATGCCAAAAGCAGCAAAACTGTTTACACTCAGTGCACTTAGCGATTTTGAATAATATTTATTTGACTTTACAGTCACCAAGAAAAGCACCCGAACCGCTTGTACCAAATTAGAAGATGTTGCACGATTAAGTTATTCCAATCCGTGTCAAAGAAGACACGTTTTTATGTTTATTAGGATTATAAGCTGGTTAAACCAGTATTGAGGAAACCGATATGCCACAATACAAAGCGCCCTTACGTGATATGCAATTCGTACTGCATGAGCTATTGAATGCAGAAGAACACTATTCTAAATTGCCTGCATTTCAGGAAACCGTAAGCCGTGAATTGGTTGACCAATATTTAGAAGCTGCTGCAGATTTCTGTGAAAACGAATTGTCTCCAATCAACCAAAGCGGCGACCGCGAAGGTTGTACTTGGAATGATGGCGTTGTTACAACTCCAACTGGCTTTAAAGAAGCGTATCAAAAATATATCGAACTTGGCTTCCCGTCTCTTTCTGCTGAAGAGCAATATGGCGGTCAAGCATTACCTGTTTCTTTGGGTAACGTGATTTCAGAAATGGTCGGTACTGCAAACTGGGCATGGGGTATGTACCCAGGTCTTTCTCATGGTGCAGTTCGTACTTTAGAACATCACGGTTCAGCTGAACAAAAAGATGCTTACTTACCAAACCTTGTTTCAGGTGTTTGGACAGGTACGATGTGCTTGACAGAATCTCATGCAGGTTCTGACTTGGGTATTATCCGTACTAAAGCTGAGCCACAAGCTGACGGTAGCTATGCAATCACTGGTGAGAAAATCTTTATCTCAGCGGGTGAACATGACATGGCTGAGAACATTGTTCACATTGTACTTGCTCGTCTTCCTGGCGCACCTAAAGGCACCAAAGGTATTTCTTTATTCATCGTGCCGAAGTTTAACTTAAACGCAGACGGTACTGTGGGTGAGCGTAACGCCGTGCGTTGTGGTTCTATCGAACACAAAATGGGGATCCATGGTAACTCAACTTGCGTGATCAACTTTGACAATGCAAAAGGTTTCCTGATTGGCCCTGAAAACCGTGGCTTAAACTGCATGTTCACTTTCATGAACACTGCACGTATTGGTACGGCTGTACAAGGTCTGGCAGCATCTGAAGGCGCATTCCAAGGTGCATTAACCTATGCGAAAGACCGTTTAGCAATGCGTTCTTTGACAGGTCCTAAAGCACCAGAAAAAGAAGCCGATCCAATTATTGTTCACCCTGCTGTTCGTAACATGCTGTTAACTCAAAAAGCATTTGCTGAAGGTGGTCGTGCACTGGTTTACTTATTGTCTCTACATGCGGACGTAGTTGAGCAAGGTGCAACTGAAGAAGAGCGTAAATCTTCTGACAACATCTTGTCACTGCTTACTCCAATTGCAAAAGCATTCTTGACTGAAACAGGTTCTGAATCTGCAAAACACGGCGTTCAAGTCTTTGGTGGTCACGGCTTTATTTCAGAGCATGGTATGGAACAAATCGTTCGTGATACACGTATTGCGTGTTTATACGAAGGGACAACTGAAATCCAAGCGCTTGACTTGTTAGGTCGTAAAGTTTTGGGTACTCAAGGTGCAATGTTGAAAGACTTCACTAAGATTATTCACAAATTTGTTGAAGCAAACAAAGACAATGCTGCAATGAAAGAGTTTGTTGAACCTCTTGCTGCTCTAAACAAAGAGTGGGGCGACTTAACCATGCAAATTGGTATGAAAGCAATGCAAAACCCAGATGAAGTGGGTGCAGCTGCGGTCGATTACCTATACTTCTCTGGTTATGTAACGCTTGCTTACCTATGGGCACGTATGGCACTTGTGGCTCAAGAAACATTGGCTGCAGGTACAACTGACGTTGACTTCTATAATGCGAAAGTAACGACTGCACGTTTCTACTTCAAGAAGATCCTTCCACGTGTTCGCTCACACGTTGATGTGATTGCTGGTGGCGTAGAACCATTACTCGCATTAGATGCAGAGCACTTTGCATTCTAAGTAATTAATAACTAATTCGATATTCGAAATAGTTGTACTCTTGAGTACAGAAATGAAAAAGGACAGTCATAGCTTTGGCGGTCCTTTTTCTTTATAAATAGAGCGTTATTTCGCTTGGGTCATTTAACAACACTCTGCGTTGTTAATTAAGCTGTCCTAAGTCTACAGAGATTCAAACAATAAACAGGTGAACGAACATGCCAATTTATAATGCCCCACTTGCGGATATGAAGTTTATCCTCAATGACGTTTTCAATGCAGATCAGTTCTGGCAGTCTAATGAAAATCTAGCTCATGTAGACAGTGCGACGGCTGAAGCGATCCTCGAGGAAATGGCTAAATTTGCGCAGAACGTAACCCTGCCTTTAAACCGTACAGGTGATGAAGAAGGTGCAACATTTAGCAATGGAGCAGTGACTACACCTGCTGGTTTTAAAGAAGCGTTTAAGCAATATGCTGAAGGCGGCTGGATTGGCTTAGCGGCTGATGAAGAATGGGGTGGTCAAGGCATGCCAAAAATGCTGACAGTTCTAGCAGATGAAATGCTGTTCGCAACTAACCCATCATTCATGCTCTACCCGCTTCTTTCTGTCGGTGCAGGTATGGCGCTGAACAGCTACGCATCGCAAGAACAAAAAGAAACCTATTTACCTAAAATTTACTCAGGCGAATGGTCTGGGACCATGTGTTTAACTGAGCCACATGCAGGTACAGATTTAGGCATTATCAAAACTAAAGCTGAACGTAACGAAGACGGCACCTATAACATTACAGGGACCAAAATCTTTATTACTGGCGGTGACCACGACTTAGCTGAAAACATCATTCACTTAGTTTTGGCAAAAACTCCTGATGCACCTGCGGGTTCACGTGGTATTTCACTCTTCATCGTGCCTAAATTCCTAGTGAATGCAGATGGTTCTGTAGGCGAGCGTAATGCGGCAGGTCCAGGTTCAATTGAACACAAAATGGGGATCAAAGCGTCTGCAACTTGTGTAATGAACTTTGACGGTGCCAAAGGTTACTTGGTCGGTAAAGAAAATGAAGGCCTTGCGGCAATGTTCGTGATGATGAACTACGAACGTTTATCGATGGGTATTCAAGGTTTAGGCGCATCTGAATTTGCTTACCAAAATGCTGCACAGTACGCAACAGACCGTCTACAAGGTCGTAGCGCGTCGGGTGTTCAATCGCCTGCTAAACCTGCAGACAGCATTTTAGTTCATGGTGATGTGCGTCGTATGTTGCTTAATGCACGTGCGAACAACGAAGCATCTCGTGCCTTTGCAGTATATGTCGGTCAACAACTCGATATCACCAAGTTCTCAACAGACCCTGAAGCTGTGAAAGCAGCCAATGACCGTGTTGCCTTGTTAACCCCTATTGCAAAAGCCTATTTAACCGACACTGCATTCCAAGCAACTTTAGATGCACAAATGGTCTTCGGTGGACATGGTTATATTCGTGAATGGGGCATGGAGCAATGTGTACGTGACTTACGTATTGCACAAATCTATGAAGGCACCAACGGCGTTCAGTCTCAAGATTTAATCGGTCGTAAAACCATTAAATGCGGTGGTGCATTCATCGCAGACTATATTACTGAAATCCGTGACTTTGCTAACGGCTTAGATGCAGACCTAAACTTCATTAAAGATGCAACACTCGATGCAGCAACTGAAGTGGAAGAAGTGACCAAGTACATCCTTGAACGTGCTGCTGAAAGTGCAGAGTTCCCGAATGCAGCAGCAGTAGATTACTTACATGCAGTCGGCCTACTCAGCTTTGCCTATATGTTTGCAAGAATTGCCAATGCTGCAAAAGCCAAAGATGGTGACTTCTATCAAAACAAACTGGCGCTTGCAGCTTATTTCGCTCAACGTATTTTGCCTGAAATCGATTTACGTATTGCAAAAGTAAAAGCAGGTGCAGAAGTCATCATGAACTTCTCTGAGGACTACTTCACCAGCCAAGCTTAATCGCTTAAAGACTGAATAAAAAAACGCCTGCTTTGTCAGGCGTTTTTTATGGCTCAGCTTTATTTTTGCTTTTATACGTCATGTGCATGAAATTTGCTTATGATGCAATAAACCACCATCAACATATCAGGAGGCAGCCATGACTAACCGTGACCCTAAAATAGAGAAAATAGAAACCCTCCTCGATAAACTGGGCAATACTGCAGTAGAAAGTTTTCACTATGTGGCTTTATTTATTATTGGCTGTATGGTGATTTGGTCGGCAGGACATACCGTTTATGAGATCCTGACCATTAAACAATATGCCTCAATTGATGATATTTTACTGTTATTCATCTACTTAGAACTGGGTGCAATGGTTGGTATCTATTTTAAAACCAACCACATGCCTGTCCGCTTTTTAATTTATATCGCCATCACCGCCCTCACCCGTCTTTTAATTTCCGATATCCAGCATGACCACAAAGCGGATATGGATTTGGTGATTATTACGGGTTCAATTTTAATTATGGCGATTGCAATCTTGGTGGTGCGTTATGCATCGTGGAATTATCCTTCAGTAATTCGGGATAAACATGCCGACAAGCCTTTAGCTGAAGGGAAAACACCACGCCCACAAGATGATGAACTCGCTTAATTCTTTATTGACCACTAAAAAACCCTCCGTCTAAACAACGGAGGGTTTTCTGTATCAGTCAAAGATTCATTTATTTTGAATCCGCTTCTAAAGCGTAGCGTCCATTTTCATAGATCCAGTGCATGCCTTCAGGTGGGTCTGGTAATCCCAAACGTCGCCAATCGGCAATCAACACATAATCACGGCTTTCGATACTGGAGTCGCCATCCCCATACACATAGCTATTGGTTTCCTGACTATAGGTTGAGTAGCTGGGGGCTCGGTAAATAATACTCACACCTGGTCGCATTGGATATCCGCCATGTGGTGGATGGTGCGGAGGTGGTCTGTGATGAGGGGGCTCAATTTGAGGCGGTGATGTAGGTCTGGGCATTGCACCTTGATACGGCCCAGCATAGGTTGGGAAACGCTGGGTTTGCGAAGTCAGCGGTTTTCCATAATAACGCGTCGCGGGTTGAGCAAAACTCAGTGCAGGAAATAAGCTGAGTAAACTTATTCCATAGATTATTTTTAAATATTTCATCATCTTCCTCCACTGAGGTGAATATTATTATTTTAAACCCATTTTATGGATAAAAAATGTACAAACCATCAATTTTAGATCACTGGTCGTTATCACCACTATAAGGTTTGAAGCAGGATTTCTTTGAAAAGCAAAAAATGCATGAGTTTTCAGTTTATACTTAATCTTTGTTTATAAATGTATTGGATGAACAATCGTGGCTGAATTAAGTTTTGATCGACTCTATGAATATTTTGCAAAAGTGCCCAGTATTCAAAAAAATCTGATTGATGCTTATGGCACAGATGGAAAAAGTGCATGGTGGTTTAAGTTTCAAATTGATGTAGATCATCCTTTGGCATGGCAAACGGTACAAGAGCTGGGACATGTACTGAACTATATTTCGAAAAATGAGCGCCTACCGACGCAGTTTCTACCTGTTTCACCGCCGCCATATATGAATGGTGAAGCCAAGCAATTCTTGGCATGGGTCATTCAGTGTAACCACCCTGACTTTCCACCCGATGTCATTTGTGACTGGTTAGAAGCGCGTCTACCGAGCCCAGTGGAAGATGCCGAAAAATGGAAAATCAAAACAGATCTACATGAACTCGATAAGATGACCGATAAAGATTTGGATCAAATCATCCCGCCAAATCCTGAGCAGTAAAATCTTAAAAATTAAATCTCCCTAAGTCCCTCTTTAAAAAGAGGGACTTTTCATTTTGTACAACGTAGGAAGTACCGCTTTTCATGAAACGGCAAGAAATGGAAAAAGGAATTCGAAATTAAAACGTCGACAAACCACTCCACTCCATAAAGCGGTATAGCCCATATTTGAGTTTTGACTCATCTTTATATTGCTCATAGTCCACACTCATTTGACGACCATTTAAGTTCGACCATGCCCCATCAAAATATTGCTGTGCATCTGTAAACACCGCTGCATTAGACTGGCCGATCACACGTAAATTAGTCTCCAAGTTATAATTCTTCAAATTCCGTGCGGTAAAATTCGCTGAACCTAAAATGAGCTCTGCTTCTTGCGCATAGCGTTTTAAAATCATTTTGCTATGACACTGCTCTCCTTGAGTATTACACCACCGCACTGTAATACCTGCATCGTTAAGCTCAGACGCAACTTGACGGTTCGGAATTCCATTCTTTTGACGACCAAATGCATCTTTATTTGGGTCGAGTAAAATCCGAAGTTTAACGCCGCGCTTCTGCGCATCTTTTAAAGCATTGATGATTTGACGCTCAGACAAATAGAACATCGCCAAATCAATCTGGTCATTGGCTTTTGCCGTATTCAACAAGTTGAGGGTTGCATCTAGGATTGCTTTTTCCGTCAGCACTTGTACCTGAGGCTGCGATGAATTTCCTGCAATTTCGCCTAGAATCACCATTGGTACATCGCCCTGAGACATATGTGCTACAGTTTGCTCTGTTTTCAACACATCAATTGCGGTATTGCCTGTCACCAATAGCGCTACATTGGAATGTCGCGAACTGCCATCATGTGGATTCGCCGATGTGACCAAGGTTTTCCAACCTTCCGCGGTATCGACCACCAAAGTTTTGCGATGATTGGCTTTAAAGTTAAATAAGTTTAAATAACTACGTAAGGTAATTTTTTCATCCCCAAACGGGTTTCTTAACCAACCGCCGTCGGGATTATTGCCTGCATTTTGACAACAGAGATACCAAAAACCTGACCAAACAGGGTTAGAGGCACGGAGCGGACGTAAATCGGTTTCGATCACATCCACGCCTGCCTGACGTAACTTACGGTAATGCTCAGGTAATAGCCCACCATATACCGAGTTAATCGGGTCGGTAATGACTTTGATTTCAATATTCGGATGCAAGCTTCGCTTGACAATCAACGCATCGGTCAGCTGACGAGTCAAAGCCCGTTGTGATGCTTGAGATGTCCCCACTTCATCATTAAACAAGAACATATCCAATACAATCGTGGTTTGCGCATCTTCAATCAGTTGAAACACTGTGTTGAAAATATGATGATCTTGTTGTTGCTTGCCTTGTGCATCGATGTAGGTTTGATCTGCAATAAATTTGACATCGGCATGACGTAACTTGCCAGTATAGTCCAGCCCATCAGGCAGTGGTTTAACGCTATGGTAAACTGCAGACGTTAAATAAGTCAGAGCCAATAAACCCACCACGACACCGACATAACGGGTCGATGTCCAGTTGAGCTTTTGATGTAATTTTCGAAAGATACGCATAACAAAAAACCTAATCCAATATACTCAGACTAGGTTTTATTGTTTGATTTTTCAAGAGGATTTCTGTTGTCAATGTTTTGGCAACCTCTCCCTAACCCTCTCCTTTAAGGAGAGAGCACCTCCTCTTTACGGAAAAGGTGGGGTTGAAACTTGAAATAACACCTTAGAAACTAAAGTCGAGTCCGACCGTGAAGTTACGCCCCACTTGTGGAATGGTTGATAAGAAAGAAGTATGCGAATAAACCGTCTCATCTAGGAGGTTATTGGCTTTGAAATACACGCGATAATCATTGCCCTGCATATACTGACCATTATACGCCAAGCCCAAATTCACCATGTTATAGCCCTCGGTTTCGGTCTCATAGCTTGCAATTCGATCTTGCTCAAACACATGGTAGTACTCTGCCGTTCCTGACCACGTGTCACTAAAGTTAGCATTCACTTTTGTTCCTAAACGGCCAGCAGGCACCCGTGGCGCATTTTCATTGTCAATTTTGCCACGTACATAATCACCAAAGACACTCATTTTACACACATCATTGATGGCATAAGACGCTTCTGCTTCAGTCCCATAAAAACGCGCTTTGTCTTGGGTGTAGTCTACTAGGCGGAAGTTTTCGTATCGGTCTGCGGTTTGAGCATAAATGTAGTTGTCATACCAGTTGTGGTAAACATGAACGTGATAATCAATTTTATCCGTATCGTAATGGAAACCTAACTCTAGGTTATTGGACTTTTCGACATCGAGATTTTCATTGCCACGCTCATAGGTATTGGTTGCAAGATGCTTACCATCAGCATAAAGCTCTTGCGCCAAAGGTAAACGCTCTTGATGTGATCCAACCAAAGACAGTTTATAGTTCGGTGCAAACATCCAATTCACAGCACCCGAATAGGACACGGCATAATCATCATAGTCTTTTCGATCAGATTCAATATCAATCGTCTGCTGATCGACACGTGCCCCTAACTCAAAATGGAAGTCATTCCACTGCTTGTGTTCTAAACCAAACACGCTCCACTTTTGCGTCTTGGTCGGTTCTAAAATAGACTCTTCACCCGTGATATCTAATTTTTGTTGATTGTACTGTACGCCAACCACACCTTCCCAATCCACAATCGGCTGATGCACCATTTCTAGACGCGCATCATAACTCTTACTTTTAAAGGTAGTTGCAACACTATCGCCTTCAATTTCATCATGTTGGTAGTCGGTATAACTGGCATGGGCTCGTAACTTCTCAAACCCTGCAAGCGGATTTAAGATTTCTGTACGGAAATCATAACGTTCCGACTTCAAGTCAACCCAAGGCCCTGTCTCATGTTCGTCCCCATAATCTTCCTCACCACATCCAATTAATAAATTACCTGATACAGTGCAACTTTCATATTCATGGCTGTGCCCAGGTAAACCGTATTGATCTTGACGGTTGGTATAGGCGATACCCGCAAAACTACGCTCACCAATCCATGAACCACCAACGCTGACCGTTTTGCCTTTGGCAAAGGTATTTCCGACACGACGTTCTTTTTCGAGTTCACCCTCATGCTCATGGAAATAGTTCGGTGCAATATAGTCATTCGCTTCACGCTTTGAACCTTCAACCCGTAGAGCAAACTGACTGCCCAAAGCAACCGTCGCCCCAGCACTGGCCAACTTTTCATCACTGCCAGGGTTGTAGCGTAATCCCGCAGTACCTTCTAGACCTTTTTCAGGCATGCTGGTTGGAATTTTTTGATCGGTGACATTGACCAAACCGCCCACGGTGCCTGCACTGTATAACAGGGTTGAAGGGCCACGGATGATTTCAATTTGCTTGGCCAAAATCGGATCGACCGTCACAGCATGGTCTGGCGATAAAGTCGAGACATCAGCGGTTTCTGAAGCATGTTGTAAAACTTTCACGCGTGGGCCATCTTGACCTCGAATCACGGGTCGACTTGAACCTGAACCATACTGATTTGAATATACCCCCAACTCATCGGCCAAAGCATCCCCAATGGTCGGTGCACGTTCTTTTAAGCTTTTTTGTTCGATAACCTGATCGGCGACGGCAAAATCAGCAGCGGTCTGAACGAGTGGATGTGCTTGGCTGGTCAACGTTTCAAGTTGTTGTGTTGTTGTGTCATCTGCAAAAACGGCAGGTGCGACCACCGCCAAAATAGAGAGCGTTATCAAATTTTTATGGAAAGCCATGGAACTCACTCAAGCGTACAATTTTTGAATATTGTTATAATATAACATTTCAAATTCATTGCAATAAAAAACATTCCAATCGCAGAAAAAAGATAAACTGCCCTATCCATCTAAGTCGATGTCAACGCCAACAGATCAATGCCCTTTACCATTTCACATGCCGTTCTCGCGCCCCCTTTCGCCAAACTCAGTGGTGACCGTTTACCTATTGCTGCCATTGCCATTGGCAGTATGACCCCCGATCTTTATCGACTGTTTACACAAGCCAATTCAAATACTACCCACTACTGGACTTCACTGATTCACCCCGATCTTTGGATTGGACTCAGTTTTTGTGTTTTGTGGTACGCGCTATTGCGGCCTTGTTTTTATCGTTTTTTAGGTATTCAGCATGAATTAAGGCTGAGCAGTATGCTGCGTTTTTTTAAATTTTCTGTGGCCGTTATTCTCGCGATCCTGCTGGGTACAGCAACGCATCTGTTATGGGACGGACTCACCCATGCTGACTTCCGCACCTTGTTTGGACATGCATTTTTAAGCCAAAAGATCTCTTTGTTAGGGCACGGCTATCCGCTACACCGCATTTTACAAATTGGCACATCGGCACTGGCTTTGCCCTTGTTGGCGTGGATGGGTTGGCGCTATTACCAAACCTATCAGCAACATTTTCCTGTCAGTCTAAAAATCAAACGCTTTGCGATGGGGCTTTTCATACTGAGCCTTTTAGGTGGTTTAGTCAGTGTTTGGGACTATGCACGTTATATCCCCACGCAAGTGTGGCAGTCAGACCTGTATTATTTTACGGGGCGAAGTATTAATGAGTTTAGCCAAGTCGCTTTGCTAATTCTAATCTTTGGCTGCATTCTGTTTTTATTTTTAGATCGAGACTATCGTTTAGGCTGAATTTAGACCAACGCTTAAATGCTATTTCATGCCTTTTTTAAGCTATACCTTGAGAGTCAATGCCCAAAGAGGCATAATCCTACCTTTATTTCTGGCGGTACGCTGTTTACGTATTCGCTACCTTTAGCCATATAGTTGGATTTTTAACGCCATGATGCGAACTCATTACTGCGGTTCTTTAACCGAAGCTCAAATTGATGAAACAGTAACCCTCTGCGGTTGGGTACACCGTCGCCGTGACCACGGTGGTGTCATCTTCCTTGATATGCGTGACCGTGATGGTCTTGTGCAAGTGGTTATTGACCCAGACACTCCTGAAGCATTCGCAACTGCAGACAAAGTACGTTCAGAATTCGTATTAAAAATTACAGGTCGTGTACGTCGCCGCTATGCAGGCACAGAAAATGCCAATATGGTGAGCGGTCAAATCGAAGTTTTAGGTAAAGAAATCGAAGTTCTTGCTGCATCAGAAACTCCGCCGTTCCCATTGAATGACGACAACACCAATATTTCTGAAGAAATTCGTTTGAAATATCGTTTCTTGGACATCCGTCGTCCTGAAATGTTAGATCGTTTACGTTTCCGTTCAAAACTAACCAACCTCATTCGTAACTATTTCGAAGACAATGGTTTCTTAGACGTTGAAACTCCGATTTTAACCCGTGCAACGCCTGAAGGTGCGCGTGACTACTTAGTGCCAAGCCGTGTTTCAAATGGTAGCTTCTACGCACTTCCACAATCACCACAATTATTCAAACAATTGTTGATGGTCGGTGGTATTGATCGTTACTACCAAATCGCAAAATGTTTCCGTGATGAAGACTTACGTGCAGACCGTCAACCTGAATTCACCCAAATCGACGTTGAAACATCGTTCATGAGTGACGATGACATCATGGATTTAATGGAAACGTTGACGGTTAAGATGTTCAAAGAACTTCTTGATGTTCAATTCGATAAATTCCCACGCATGACCTATACAGATGCTATGCGTGACTATGCATCGGACAAACCAGACTTACGTATTCCTTTGAAATTGGTTGACGTTGCAGACTTGATGCAAGAAGTTGAATTCAAAGTATTCGCAGGTCCAGCGAAAGATCCTAAAGGCCGTATCGTTGCATTACGTGTTCCGGGTGCAGGTTCACTACCACGTAGCCAAATTGATGAATACACGAAATTTGTCGGCATCTACGGTGCAAAAGGTTTAGCGTACATTAAAGTGAACGAGCTTGAAAAAGGCATCGAAGGCTTACAGTCTCCAATCGTGAAATTCATCGAGCCAATCGTGCTTGATCTCTTGAAACGTGTTGGCGCAGAAAATGGCGATATCGTGTTCTTCGGTGCAGACAAAGCTAAAGTTGTGAACGATGCCATGGGTACTTTACGTATTAAAGTCGGTCATGACTTGAAAATGTCGACTTGCGAGTGGGCACCGCTTTGGGTGGTTGACTTCCCAATGTTTGAAGAAACAGATGATGGCAAATGGACTTCTGTTCACCACCCATTTACACTGCCTAAATCAAGCGTTGAAGATGTGAAAAATAACCCAGGTGCTGCGCTTTCTGTGGCTTATGACATGGTGTTAAACGGTACTGAAATTGGTGGTGGTTCACTGCGTATTCATAACCTAGAAATGCAAAAAGCAATTTTTGAAGCTTTAGGTATTGGTGAAGAAGAAGCAGAAGAGAAATTCAGTTTCTTACTCAACGCATTACGTTACGGTGCTCCTCCGCATGGTGGTTTAGCATTCGGTCTAGACCGTTTAGTCATGCTCATGACGGGTGGTGCTTCTATTCGTGATGTGATTGCATTCCCGAAAACCAAGACTGCTGAATGTCCATTAACGCAAGCGCCTGCACCAGTTGAATCAAATCAACTACGTGATTTGGGTATTCGCTTACGTGAAAAACCAAAAGCTGAAGAAACCAAATAAGCTTTAGATTTTGATTAAAGAAACCCTGCCATGCGCAGGGTTTTTTCATTCAAGACAAGACCATCCGTTCCATAGATATTATTTTTCGCTTCAAATTTTCCAAAATTTCTTTTGAACTTTTGATCTATCACACTTACAGTGGGTCACGATAGTCTATATTTTATTGCAGCAGTTCTTGCACTAAATCATTCTGTTGATTTATTCATATATTTTGTTCTTAAGACGCTCATCTTTTTTTGATTTTATCTATCTTAGATTTTTAAGTCTCTTTGCAAAATTTTCTCTCATCTCATCTTTTAAAAAGATTTCTGAGTCAAAATATGGCTATTTATTATCTACTTAAAATCATCTCACTTTTTCCATTGTCTTTTTTACAATACATCGCACGCGGAATTGCGCACCTGCTTTATTATAGTGACTCTTCAATTAAGCGTATCACCACCATTAATCTGCAGTTGGCCTACCCTGAGCTCGACCCAGTCGCACTAAAGAATCGTGTTCATCTCAGTATTCAAAGCCAGTGTCAGACCTATATCGAATTTTTAAAATGTTGGGGTATGTCACCACAATACAACTTAGAGTTATTAAAAAATATTCATGGTGAATCCGTTCTCACAGAGGCTTTAGCCAATAAAAAAGGCGTAATTGTGGTCATTCCGCATTTTGGCTGTTGGGAGCTGTTAAATGCATGGTTAAATGTCTATACGCAACCAATGATCATGTATAAACCCTATAAAATTAAAGGGATTAACCGCTATATTTTAGCTGCACGCCAAAAGTTTAATGCCACACTAGTTCCCACCGATGAAACAGGTATCCGCAGTATCTTCAAACACTTGAAACAAGGTGGGCTGACCGTGATTTTACCGGACCATCTACCAAAACCTAGCGGTGGTATTTATTCATATTTTTTCCAGCAAAATACTTTGTCCACGACACTTGTCTCTAAAATGGCGGCTAAAACGCAATGCAATGTGATTGGATTAAGTTGTATTCGTAATGCTGGCGCAGAGGGTTTTGATGTGTACTGTACTGAGTTATCTCAAGATATTTTATCGAAAGATCTACAGTTATCTGTGGACAGTTTAAATCTTGCCATGCAAGACATGATTAACCAAGCACCTGAACAATATATATGGTCCTATAGACGTTTTAGAAATTGTTATGGCAATATCAATGCTTATCGGATACAGCCACCAATGTAGGCTCCACAAACCAGCACGTGATTTCAAGAATTTTGAAAGAATAATTTATACTATTTCCTAACGGCCTGAATAGAATACTTTTATTCATTTGAGATCAATTCTCAGCAGTGGCATAATAGCGCACTGTTTTAGATAAGTTGTGAGCAACCGAATGGCTATGCGTCCTGAAGTCCGTCGTCGTGGTATTGTGCTAATTGTTTTTGCAATCGTACAGTGGTTTTTCATGCGCTATATTTTAGACAATCAATTATTTAATTTAACCACCTATGACCGCATTGTCTTTTTCTGTGTAAGTAGCCTTGCAGGTGCTTTTGTCATTTTTGTCGGCTTAATTTATATGGTCTTGAAAGGAAATGCGGATAGAGATTAGGTGCTTAGTTTAAAGTATAGACGCTTTAAATCATCAAGATCGATTGTATAATCGGAGTGAATATATTTTTCATCACTTATCTGATCAGTTAACACAAAATTTAGATCACATTCAAAAATTTTTGCAAGTGATGAAAATACAGAAAACTCTGAGAGTTGTTCTGGTAACCAACTTATCCCCTTACAACCTGCCTTGCAAAAGATAATATTGGACCAGGCAGCACCACTTGGTCCAACGATAAAGTCAGCATGTTTAAATAATGCAATTTGTTCTTCAAAAGAATACTCTTCTAAATACACAGGCTGAAAACCTTGTTGAATAAAAAAATTTAAAATTTCATCTTGATTGTATTTTCTTAATTGAATTGATTTTCTTGCGAGAAAAATTTTAGAGTATAAACTTTTCATTGAATTATCCGAATACATTAAAGTATTACGAATATCACTTAAAAATGATGCAGAAAAATGTGAATATTTAACCGAGGACAATTTATTTTTATTATTAAAAACCACATTATTTAGATTGTTAATATATAGTACCTCTTCCGCATAAACCTCATGATAGTTATTAACAAATACAATTGGTAAATCAATCTTTGCAGCATTCAGCATTATATTGAGAATTTTCCTATACGACTCTATATTTTCAATCGATGCATCACAAACAATACAATCTACAGGATATTCATCAAGAACCTGATTGCTCAAGAATAATATTTTGGGTGAAATCTCCATAACCCAGTGATAATAATTAAAACAGCCATTACCTCCCAAAAAAAATATTTTTTTAAACTTAATTATCTTACAGTTTAAACGTATCAAGGCACAATTTGCATTGTGCATTCGTATAAATCCAGCAGAATAATCACAATACTCTAGAGGCACATCAACAAGCCGTTCAACAACAAGAATATCACTATCCTGTAATAAAAAACTGGATGAATGTATATTCATCAGCACATTTTTAAAATGATATATTGACACTCTAGATTGACAATAATGCACTTCAGCTGCTTTATTTGATTTATCTATAACGGGTGAATAACTGACGCAATCATGAATTGCACAGGGATTTATCAGATACGATTGATCTAACTGATCTAGCCAAAGTATATTTTTCTTATAGATTTTTTTTAATTTAAGTAAAAGAAAGAAAAATTCTGACACATTAAATTTCTTTCTTTCTACATAATTAATTAATTTTTGACCCAACATACACTATAGCCCAGTTATCTTCCCATACTTTTTGCTAGATAAAGTAATAGGTACTTCATTCGAAGCCAAAAGTATAACAAATAACTTTTTTCTTTAGCTGGTCTTATTTTATACAACTTGTATACTTTATATTCAGCATAAGGAAATCCTTTACGATCCTTATAACTTTGTACAATATTAAATACTTCATCAAACATCAATGATTTGTTTTTACTCAAATTACTATCATGCATTCTATAACCAACTATAACATCGGGTATATAAACCAGTTTAGCTCCAGCTCCAGTCAATCTAAGCCACAAGTCCCAATCTTCTACTTTAGTATTTTCATTATATCCACCAATTTCTCTTAATAAATCAATTTTTATCATTTGTGATGAGGCAGGAATATCATGTTGATGATAGAAAATTTCTTGAAAATTAAACTCTCTATATGATGCTTTTTTCACACTAACAACATGACTTTCATCATCAATATATTGGTGTGCTCCAAAAACTGCCGTGATTAAAGGATCCTTTTTAAATACATCGACTTGTATTGCTGTTTTTTCAGATAGCATAATATCATCAGATGCAACAGTACTGAAATAATCTCCGTGAGCAAAGCTCAGCCCTTGGTTAAGAGTTTTACTCAAACCTCTGTTTTCTCTAAAAATAAATTTGAAAAATTCAAAACGTTGCTCACAAGCCAATCGCATTTCTTCAATTTTCTGGACTGAATTATCCTTCGACCCATCATCGATGACGATCAATTCTAAACGTGAATAAGTCTGATCAATCACAGACTGTATACTTTCCTTAATATATTTTTCATGGTTATAACAGGGGATCATAACCGTGACTAAAGGTAGTACTGTATTTTCCATTTCTAAGACCTAAACTCATTACATAGATCAATGATTTGCTGGGCACTTTCCAAACTCAGTGTCGGGCCAATAGGCAAGCTCATTACTTCATCATGAATCTTCTCTGAGATCGGATAACTCAAATCATTCCACTCTTTATAAGCTTGCTGTTTATGCGGAGGAATTGGGTAATGGATCAAAGTTTGTACGCCATTTTCTGCTAAATATTGCTGTAATGCCTCTCGTTTTTTTGAACGAATGACAAATAAATGCCAAACATGTTGATCATATTGAGAAGCATCTACTTCGGATAAAGGCAAGCTCAATTCAGGGTTTTTAATCCCTTCAAGATACATTTTTGCAATTGTACGACGATGGTTAACTTCAGCATCTAAATGTTTTAATTTGACATCAAGCATTGCCGCTTGGATTTCATCTAATCGACTATTTACACCCACGAATAAGTTTTTATATTTCTCGTGTGATCCATAGTTACGTAGGGCCTTCAATATTTGTGCCAACTCAGCATCATTCGTCGTAATCGCTCCCGCATCCCCCAATGCACCCAAGTTTTTACCTGGATAAAAACTAAACCCTGAAGCATCTCCCCAGTTACCCGCTTTTGTACCGTTGATTTCAGCCCCATGGGATTGCGCTGAATCCTCTAAAACCAATAGCTTGTATTTATTTGCAATTTGCATAATGGTAGGCATATCAGCCAATTGACCATATAAATGGACAGGTAAAATCACTTTGGTTTTGGCTGTTATTGCTTCTTCTATTTTTAATGGATCAATATTATATGTTTCAATATCCGGCTCAACCAAAATTGGAACCAAATCATTCGCTGTAATTGCTAAGATACTGGCAATATAAGTATTTGATGGAACAATGACTTCTTCCCCATCTTTTAACTTTCCAAGCTCTTTCCAAGCACGTAAGGTTAAAATTAATGCATCCAAACCATTGGCCACACCAATTGCAAATTTGACCCCACAATAGTTTGCAAAATTTTGTTCAAACTGTTCCAGCTCGTTTCCGCCAATATACCAACCAGAATCAATAACTCGCGTACAAGCCGTAATTAACTCTTCGCGATACTGCTGATTGACATTTTTTAAATCTAAAAATGGGATCATAATACTTTCTTCAATCATTCATTCAGGAATATATAATTCCGCCGAGCCTACAATACATTCTTTACTATTAGAAATAGCTTCTGTTTTAAAAATTACTCTTCTTTTCTCTAAGAGAATATCAACCACATCAACAGTAAATAATACGGGAGTATCTAAGTAAATTGGCTTCAAAAACTTATTTTCAGATTTAAGGTATATGCACCCAGGCCCTGGTAATGTATTTGCAAAAATAGTTGAAAAAATACTTGATGCAAAAGCACCATGCACAATCCGACTTTTAAATATCGTATGTTGGGCATAACTTTCATCTAAATGAACAGGATTCACATCTCCTGAAAGTTGAGAGAAAATCTCTACATCCTTTTCCGAAAAAACTCGTAATAGCTCAACTTTATCACCTATTTTTATTTTTTCAATGTTCACAATCTACTCCTTATTCTATAAACTTTTTATAATCACTTAAAATTGAATAATAGCTTGAAGCAGGGTACACATAAAAATTATCTAAATTATTACTACTAATATGCTGAGCACCAAGACGTATATGAAAATTGTGAACACCTAAGTTCTCTTTTCGCACATCAAAATGAGATTGATCAAATTTCAACTGATCAAATGCAAATTTATAAATCAATAATGCACTTTCAATTGCAGCATATCTTGTCTTATTTTGATTTAATATCCAACTTCCCCAGCAAAAGGACTTAGGAGTTGTTTTAAAATCATATAACCTAACTGTTCCAATCCTTTCATTGTTATCATTTCTATAAATAATAAAATAAAATTCTTCGTTATTTCTTTCCCGATCTTTATACTTTCTTATCCACGCCTGCTGCTCTTCAACCAAAGCTGAAGATTGAGAAATATGCTTATTGAGTTCTGGATTACTTCTCAAATCACAAATAAATTTTGCATCATTTTCTGCAACTAATTTTAAATGTATCGTTTTTGATTTAAGTTCATTAATTTTTATGACCATACGATCAGACCTCCTTTAAAAATTCTTGGTAATCACGAATATAATCAGATTCATCAAAATGTTCGCTTGCTAAAACTAGCAAAACACAATCCTCTGAAAAATTATGCATTTCCCGCCAAACCAAGCCCTCAATCACCAACCCTTGTGTTGGATTATCTAAAATAACTTCGTCTTTCTTATGACCATCATCCAAAATAAATCGACAACTTCCTTTTAAACAAATGGCCACTTGTTTTAAATTAAGATGTGCATGAAAACCACGAGGCTTATCTACTGTATTAAAAATGTAATATAAACGCTTAACCTCAAAGGGGATGGACTGATTGGATTCAATAGCCACTAACCCACCACGGTCATCACCAAAGTTCGGTAAGTCAATTAACTTTACTAAACTCATTTTATTCATTTACCAAAGAAATCAGATATTGACCATAGTCATTCTTACTCATGCTTTGACCAATTTCCAAAATCTGCTCTTGACTTAGCCAGCCCTGATTAAAAGCAATTTCTTCTAAACATGCCACTTTATAACCTTGGCGTTTCTCTAAGGTTTCTACAAACTGTGCTGCTTCTAGTAAACTTTCATGTGTTCCTGTATCGAGCCATGCAAAACCACGGCCTAATAACTCTACGTTTAAATCACCACGCTCCAAATACATTTGGTTCACTGTAGTAATTTCTAATTCACCACGTTCAGAAGGTTTAACTTTTTTGGCAATTTGGACCACTTCATTGTCATAGAAGTACAGCCCCGTTACCGCAAAATGAGACTTCGGAAACTGAGGCTTTTCTTCTAGGGAAATTGCTCGTTGCTGTTCGTCAAATTCAACTACACCAAAACGCTCAGGGTCTTTAACTTGATAACCAAAGACTGTTGCGCCTTTTGCACGAGCAACGGCTTGTTTTAACATTGGTGTAAAGCCTTGACCATAGAAAATATTATCGCCTAGTACTAAACACACATTACTATCACCAATAAACTCTTCGCCGATAATAAACGCTTGTGCCAAACCATCCGGACTTGGCTGAATAGCATATTGAAGACGAACACCAAATTGTGAACCATCACCCAGTAAACGCTCAAAGCTCTCTTTATCTTCTGGTGTTGTAATAATAAGGATATCCTGAATTCCTGCCAGCATGAGCACAGAAAGTGGATAATAAATCATGGGCTTATCATAAATAGGTAAAAGTTGCTTTGAAACACCTTTTGTAATTGGATACAAACGTGTACCTGAGCCACCGGCCAGAATAATACCCTTTGTTGTTATTGCCATTATGCGTTTACACCTAATCTTTCACGTTGATAGCTACCATCTTGAACTCGACGGCACCAATCTAAATTATTTAAATACCATTCAACCGTTTTTCGTATGCCCGTTTCGAAGGTCTCTTGTGGCGTCCAACCAAGTTCTTTTTCAATTTTTGCCGCATCGATCGCATAACGCAAATCATGCCCTGGACGATCTTTCACAAAAGTAATCAGTGTTTCATATTTCTGCCCAGTGGACTGAGGCTTTAGCTCATCCAAGATCTTACAGATCGTTTTTACAACTTCAATATTTTGCTTTTCGTTGTGTCCACCAATATTATAAGTTTCACCAACTACACCTTCTGTGACAACCTGATATAAAGCACGTGCATGATCTTCAACGAATAACCAATCACGAATTTGATCACCTTTGCCATAAATGGGTAAAGGTTTCGCATCTAGAGCATTGAGAATGACCAAAGGAATCAGTTTCTCAGGGAAGTGATAGGGCCCATAATTGTTTGAACAATTCGTCACAATCGTGGGTAGACCATACGTACGCTGCCATGCACGAACCAAATGATCTGAACTGGCTTTACTTGCAGAATACGGTGAACTTGGTGTATAGGGCGTTGTTTCGGTAAATAAATCTGTAGTTCCCTCTAAATCACCATACACTTCATCGGTCGATATATGATGGAAGCGAAAAGCTTCTTTTGCGTCTAAGGTGAGACTTAACCAATATTTTCGTGCGGCTTCCAACAAGCTATAAGTGCCCACAATATTGGTCTGAATAAATGCAGCAGGACCATCAATAGAGCGGTCAACATGCGATTCAGCAGCCAAATGCATGACTGAATCTGGTTGAAATTCATGAAATATTCTTTCTAATACGACTTGATCACAAATATCTGTTTGGGAAAATTTATAGCGTTCACTTTTTTCAATGGATCGCAGTGACTCCAGATTACCTGCATAAGTCAACTTATCTACATTTAAAACATGATGATGGGTGTTTTCAATAATATGACGTATTACTGCTGAACCAATAAATCCAGCGCCACCAGTTACTAGAATGCGCATTTCAAGCTGTTCCTATCATTTCATCACATTTGTATTTTGGTTTTTTAAGTAAGTTACAATGTATTCCGTTTAACTGCCAGATCGGCTCTTACTTAAACTCAACACGCTTAGCCACTAACGCATATTTCACTTGCTTCAATATACGTAAAACCTCCAGTTGGATTTTAGCCCAACCCTTCTTCTTTTGCTTTTTCATCCGCGCTTTACGCTCTGCAAGCAAATCACTTGAAAGTACCGTTTTCTTTTCAGGATATAACATCATTTCCTGTATACATAAAGCAGGTGTCATCTGATACACGGGATGAAATGTATGACGTACAAATTCATCAAACATCACTTGGTCTAGTGGGATCAATTGAATTTTTTTCACATACTCCAAATATTTTTGAGCACCAACAAAACTCAGGATATAACCTGCGGTGCCTAAGTTTTTTCCAATGAGTTGAACAATATAACGCATGCCATTTGCTATTTCTGACTGAGTTTTACCTAGAAAAACCTGATCAGCAAATGCTTCCGTCTTAATAATATCCCATTCGGTACTGATCCAATCTGAGTTATTTAATAGTTCAGCAGCATCCTTCCCTAAATACACATCATCTTCAAAAATAGCCAAATGAGGGATTTGCTCATCCACCATTTTTTGCCATATCGAGACATGACTCATAAAACAAGCCAATTCCCCTGGACTTAAAAAGTCATCGTGAATGTTAAGCTGCATTTGTTCAGCTAAAGGACGTGCTAAATTGGGTGTTAGCGCATCAAAAAACTCAAACCCAATATTTTGTTTGCCGAACTCTTGCACGATGTGCTCACGACGCGCTGTGGCTGTCTTTAAGCTGATGACTATATTTTTCATATCAATACTACTTACTTCGATGCAACCAAATGCTTCATGGCATAAAATTTATCACGCCACATCCGTTTTTGTTTTTTAAGACCGTGAGAAAAACTACGCCCTTCTTTTTCTTTACGAGAAATACCTTGTGCTGCCACAGTGCCTAAAATATCACTGTCCAAGCCTGCAGGTTTCACCAAGGCAGGCCATACACCCAATCCCTTCCCATTTTTACTGAGCCACGTTTGAAAGAAAATATCGACAGGCATAGCCATTTTTTTCCCAGCCTGCATAAATGCTTCAGCACCTTGACGCGACCACACCAACCCTAAACCACGAATAGGAAAATAAAAAGCATGCCATAAGCTCATACCCTCAATATCCGTAATATCTTTGGCCAGCTTTTTCTTTTTGGTTGCAATGTTAAGCAAATACCAATCCAACTCCTTATGCTGATCTAGATACTCAATCACACCATCAAGCTTGCGTTTAAAGTCTCGATTGATTTTCATATCATCTTCAAGTACCACCAAATAGTCAGCATCCGTACTTAAAAATTTTTCCGCACAGCCATAATGACTTAAATAGCAGCCTAACTCTGAATTCATTAATCTACGGCCAAGTACGTGGTTCGCCCCTTGGTCATCATAATTTACAAATTCAGTTAAATCTTTTCCACGACCATCGACTGCAGAAAAACGCTCAAAAGGCCAGTTGACTTGATTCAGCTGCTGAGTTGCTCGTTCAAGTCGTTCCTGACTGCCGTCCAAATTAATCAAATAAGTAACAACTTTCATCATGAACCTTTAAACTAAAACTGAATGGGGCAAATAGCCTGCTAATTTTTCATGCATAGCAGTACTGATTTTTTTCGCAGCGTCACTATCAAGCTGATCCAAACTCTGTATACAACCATACTTAATCTCAGGATTATGCAACGCCTGTATAAAACTGTTCAAACTGTCCTGATTTTTAAGGTAGGCCAATTCAAGATCTGGTTTCAACTCCGCCTGCTGTTTTTGAATCTTAATGTGGTTCATTAATGAAATTGGATTCAACTGCTCTACACTACGAAATTTAAACTTGATCTGGGTTTCTAAAAGCTGTGGATGTTCCAGCAAATAATCTTTTAATGCATGGCGATCTACAATATGTGGATAATGATGGATTTCAAAAAATTTCTTAAAGCCCAAAACATCCGCACCAAGCATCTGCGCAATCATATGTTTCGGCTGAATTGGCTTTCCAAATTGGCGACTCATTAGCTGACGATATTTGAGCTTTACTTTGAGTGCAAAACTATTTTGCCAATGACCATAGATCACCAAGCTATCCGTTTTTAAAAAGTCTTCGACTTGTGCAGGCGCATTAAAAAAGAAATCGTCATTGAGATAGATAAAATATTCCGACAATCCTTCAATATTCCACAGCATGCTTTCAATGGAACGGGTATTGAAGGTCGGTAAATACTCTTCAAAACCTCTAAAAATTTCTCGGTGATCAACCACACGAATTTTATCTACAGCGCACAAACCTTGCGCTGCAAATTCATCGATAAACTCAGGACGCTGATTATCTGCCACTACATAGATATGACGACAAAAAGGGACATATTTTAAAATTGAAGCAATGTTGTAATAAATTTCGTTATTACTGGCGAAACGCGTATCACTGACTGCATCAGATGCATCGTCACCAGTCAGATATTTATGGCGTTTCTTTTTTAATTCAAGATCATTGCCATCTACCCAGGCAATCACGATATCAATATTTTGCATTCACTTGATCACTTCAAAATCTGAGTCTAATGGACAATTATTGCCAAGCATCCTTAATCCACTGTGATGGCAATACATAACGATACCATTTCCCACCACCACCATTAATCGCATCAGGTGGATTGATTTCACCATGGAAAATAATGACCTTAACCCCTTCAGGTTTTACAGGGGGCTTAAAGTATGCCAGCGGAATTTTTTGCAAACAGTGATACTTGTAACTCTTACACCAACTATCAGGCCAGTAAGAAAGTTTTTTCTCTTGATCGACATACCAAGACAAATAAGCTTGCTCATTGCGAAACTTTTGACGAATTTCATCAAAATTTTCACGAAAATAGGGCATCAATCCTGGGAAAGCTCCCAGTTTAAAACGGTAAACCGAACTATTGCCTGTAATACGCCAAGGACGTTTCCAGTCATGGATAATCAGGAAGTCCCCAGGATGGGTAAAGAAACTGTCAATATTGTCAACAATCACCACATCCAAATCTAAAAAGAGTGCATTACCTTGTAAGCCGTACAAGTCTGGCTCAAATGTAGACAATTTATTCCAACCGCGTTCAGGACTTCCTTCTGGAAGCGCTAAAGGTGGAATGGGAAAACATTCAACTGCAGGGTCAATTCCTTCGGTGCGGTCTGTTAGACAAACCATTTTAAAATCAACCGTGGTGTGACGCTTCACCATGTTATATAAACGATTGACGTACTCGGCCCCATATTTGGTGCCCCATTTCATGCATAACACAATATTTTGATCTGTCTGTGTTTCAGCCTGTTTTGACAACGAGTCGTTTACGTTTTCCTGCATGTTCTATCATCCACCAGCATTCTGCGTTGTATCATAACATTTCTTGCAATAAGTTAGTGTATGGCTTTTTCAAAGCTCTCATAATACTCAAAAATAGTTTGTGCTATGATACGAAAACGCTTTATGTAAATCCTTTGCAAGGTTCACTTAAGCCCTCATATGAAGAATATATAATCAGGTTGATATGAAAATAGCAGTTGCAGGCACAGGTTACGTCGGCCTTTCTAATGCCATGATCTTCTCACAACATCATGAAGTGATTGCACTAGACATCATCGACACGAAAGTCGACATGTTGAATCAAAAAATCTCTCCGATTCAAGACGCAGATATATCGACATTTTTAAGCGAGAAACCGCTCAATTTTCGTGCCACAACTGACAAATATGAAGCCTATCAAGGCGCTGATTTTGTCATTATTGCAACACCCACCGACTATGATACCCAAACTAATTATTTCAATACACAAAGTGTGGAAAGTGTCATTCGAGATGTGGTCGAGATCAATCCTCAGGCAACGATGATTATCAAATCAACAGTGCCAGTGGGCTTTACTCAAAAAGTCAAAAAACAATATCATACTGAAAATGTGATCTTCTCCCCTGAGTTCTTACGTGAAGGAAAGGCGCTGCATGACAACCTTTATCCCTCTCGGATTATTGTTGGTGAAAAGTCAGAACGTGCTCAATTGTTTGCAGATATGCTGATCGAAGGTGCAATCAAAAAAGACAGTCCTGTATTGTTCACTGACTCAACTGAAGCCGAAGCGATTAAGTTATTTGCCAACACCTATCTCGCAATGCGTGTCGCTTACTTTAATGAACTCGATACCTATGCCCAGTCCTTCGGTCTGGATACCCGTCAAATTATTGAAGGTGTATGTTTAGATCAACGTATTGGCAATCATTATAACAATCCATCGTTTGGCTATGGTGGCTATTGTCTACCTAAGGATACAAAACAACTTCTTGCCAACTACAATCAAGTGCCGAGCAACCTGATTCAGGCCATTGTAGATTCCAACAGTACGCGTAAAGACTTTATTGCAGACTCTATCATTGCAAAAAATCCTAATACCGTCGGTATTTATCGTTTAGTGATGAAAAGTGGCTCCGATAACTTCCGTGCGTCAGCGATCCAAGGCGTCATGAAACGCATCAAAGCCAAAGGCATTGATGTGATTGTTTATGAACCAACCTTAAATGAAGATGAATTTTTCAAATCCAAAGTGATTAATGATTTAGAGCAATTTAAACAACAAAGTGATGTCATCATCGCCAATCGTAAGTCACAGGATTTAAGCGATGTTGAAGACAAAATCTATACCCGTGATATTTTTGGAGGCGATGAATGAACGTTTTGGTAACAGGTGCAGCAGGCTTTATCGGCTTTCATGTCTCTAAAAAACTACTCGAACGTGGTGATAGTGTTGTCGGTTTTGACAATATGAATGATTATTATGATCCTGCTTTAAAGCAAGCTCGTATCGACTTATTACATCAGACTGCTCAGCAAAGTGCTGGCCAATTTGACTTCATTCAAGCCAATCTTGCCGATAAAACAGCAGTTGATCAATGCTTTTTGCAACACCAATTTGACCGTGTGATTCACTTGGCTGCACAAGCAGGCGTACGCTACTCACTTGAAAATCCAATGAGTTATGTAGAAAGCAATATTATTGGCTTTACCAATATTATTGAAGCTTGCCGCTATGCGAAAACACCACATCTGACCTATGCCAGCACCAGCAGCGTATACGGTGCAAATACCACCATGCCTTTTAGTGAGCAGCATGGCGTAGACCATCCTATTCAGTTTTATGCAGCAACAAAACGTGCAAATGAATTAATGGCGCATAGCTATAGTCACCTATTTCAATTGCCAACCACAGGCTTACGTTTCTTTACGGTCTATGGACCTTGGGGACGCCCCGATATGGCGCTGTTTAAGTTCACCAAAAACATCATTGCGGGTCAATCAATTCCCGTATTTAACCATGGTAATCACACCCGCGATTTCACATTTATTGAAGACATTGCTGAAGGCGTGATTCGCTCAAGTGATCAAATTGCTAAGGCCAACCCAAATTGGGACAGCAATCACCCAGATCCAGCGACCAGCAATGCGCCTTTCCGTATATTCAACATCGGCAATAACAATCCTGTGAAACTCATCGAATATATTCAAGCAATTGAAAAAGCCGTTGGCCAAGAAGCCATCTTAGAACTGCTCCCACTTCAAGCAGGCGATGTACCTGATACCTACGCAGATAGCAGCGCTTTAGAAAAAAGTGTAGGGTATAAACCCTCTGTTTCAGTTGAAGCTGGTGTGAAACAATTTGTAGATTGGTATCGTGACTTTTATCAGGTTTAAATAAAAGCCACTCGCTAATTAAACCAATCTAAAATAAAAACCCTAATTACTGTGTAATTAGGGTTTTTAAATACAGGTGTATTTAAATTAAATTTTAGACCGTTACACTATAAAATTTTTCTTACTAAATCACCATCCAACACAAAACTGTCCCCTATACCTATACAAATTCTTTGAGGTAGAAAAAATCTATCCTTCGGTTGAAGATCCTCAACTAAATAAGCGAAGCTTATTTAGTTGAGGATCTTAGCAATAGGATAACTTTTATTTATACTCGATGAGGTTTATGGAATGGCTTTTATTAAAAATTACAGTATCAAAAAATATTAAGTCTATACAAAACATTGGCTTAAATTATTTAAGAGAAATACCAAATTAAACACCACCAGAGCCATCATAAATAATCCTATGATGACTCTACCTTTATAAAAATAATTTATTTATTTTTCTTTTTGCATATATTTATCAATATATGATTAAGAACGCCATAATTCTCCAAGTTTTACATCCCACTCAACAGGAGAAATAACCATACGCCCTGCATTTGGGGTCAATGTGATTTCACTAAACAGCACTTCATCTTGTGACAATAGGAAGTCAATTCGGCTATAACCATATTCCAAACATAACTGCTCAGATAGCTCAACCATTTTATGCATCTTGCACGGTTCTATCACCGCTTCTGGCGTATTTTCTTTGCAATCTACGGTGAAAGGCTGTAGCACCCAAGAGGTATCATAAATATTTGAATACTCTGTACCATCACTCCCTTGGACATCGACTTCAATATACTTAGGCTGCCCTTCAAAACAGTGGACACGACATGTTGTAATGGTGGCATTCGTGTTAGCATCACGATATAAGTCAACATAATGCTCTGCCAAGATGAGCGGCGAAATATTTTTATAGTGCCACTCTCGCTTGCGGTAGTACATATTCATTTTTAAACTGTTATTTAGTTTACTTTTTGCACGTTTAATATCAAATGTACTTTTATCACGGCAAACAATCGCACTTCCACTGTCATGAGTACACTTTAAAACGAATTGGTTCGGAAATTGATTAAAATCAATACTATTAAAGTCACAATATGTCCCTACAAGTGGAACCAGATATTTTTCTCCAATCCGATCTATAACCAACTCTCTTACTGCCGATTTATCAGCTAATTTGGTATGTAGTGCACTTCTATCAAAAATCATTCGTGCAGTAACTTTCTCATTAAAACTTTCAGGTTGATTAAAATTTGGGGTATACCCTAATTTATTAATGAACCTCTTTTTTAAATATCTCTCATCAGAAACAAACAATGTTCTAAATACTTTTGCTTTATATATAAGACTGTTAATCATGGATAAAATTTTAAATACATCTCGTTTTTACCAAATAATAACAAATAAATTAGACTATGTATGCTTTAAGCATATTATTTTTTACTAAAAGTTCAAAATAACTTTAGCTGCTTTATAAACTATTTAATAACAATAAAATATAATCCATATATTTTTCAAAACAATGAAAATAAAAAAAAGGCTCCAAAGAGCCCTTTTTTTCATCGAACCATTTATTTTACATAAGTCAACCAGTGCGCGTATTTCGGGTCTTTACCCTTAACCGCATTAAAGAATGTGGTTTGAATTTGTTCAGTAATAGGACCACGCGTACCTGAACCGATTTCACGGTCATCATATTCACGAATAGGCGTCACTTCAGCAGCAGTACCTGTAAAGAATGCTTCATCCGCAATGTAGAATTCATCACGCGTAATACGACGCTCAACCACGTCATATCCTAGGTCTTTTGCAATCGTGATAATGGTTTGACGCGTAATACCATCAAGCGCCCCACCCGCGATATCTGGCGTATGTAAAACACCATCTTTCACCAAGAAGACGTTTTCGCCAGAACCTTGGCATACATAACCTTGGGGGTCGAGCAGCATTGCTTCGTCATAACCTGAATGCGCTACTTCTTGGTGAGCCAAAATCGACAAGGTATAGTTACCTGACGCTTTCGCTTTACACATCGTCACGTTTGGATGGTGATGGGTAAATGATGAAGTTTTTACGCGAATACCTTTCGCCATTGCTTCATCACCGAGGTACGCGCCCCAGCTCCACGCAGCAACCACCGCATGAATCGTATTGTCTGTTGCAGCAATACCTAATTTTTCAGAACCAATAAAAATAATTGGACGCAAGTAGCAAGACGCTAATTTATTTTCACGAACCACATCAATTTGAGCTTGCTCTAGTGTTGCTTGATCAAACGGGACTTTCATTTGATAAATTTTTGCAGAGTTCAATAAACGCTTAGTGTGTTCTTTTAGACGGAAAATAGCCGTGCCATTCGGTGTTTCATAGGCACGGACACCTTCAAACACACCCATGCTGTAGTGCAAGGTATGTGTTAATACGTGAGTTTTTGCCTCACGCCAGTCAACCAATTGTCCATCTTGCCAAATAAAACCATCACGATCAGCCAAATTCATGACACACACTCCAAATTTATATACACAGTCATGTTACCCAATGCTCACGATTGAGCTTGGATCAATTAATCTTTGCCATAATTTGCAAACGATCACTCGGGTATCGCGCCAGTCCGCAGCATTTACTTGCATGGATTGATTCGCAAGGGCTAAACGGTGGCTCTCGGCTCGTTCACTGAGATAAGCTTGAATCAATGCAGTCGCATCGTCACTGGATAAGCAACTGGCTTTTGCGGCGTCTTCAAGGATTCGTACATTGTCGGAATAATGGGCAAGATCTGGATGAGATCCGCTCCATGCCAACACAGCATACTGTGCCATAAATTCGATATCGACGATACCACCTGCGTCTTGTTTTAAATGAAAAATTCCATCTTTTTGTTGTTCTTTAGAAGAACCCAAATGGTCTTTCATTTTTTGACGCATCTTCAGCACTTCTGCGCGTACATTTTCCTCATCTCTTGGCTGTGTCAAAATCCGACAGCGCAATGCTTCAAATTTATCACGCAAACTTGGCTCACCTGCAATCGAGCGAGCACGCACCAATGCTTGATGCTCCCAGACCCATGCATTTTTCAACTGATATTGCTCAAAGGCTTTTAAACTGGTGACCAAGACCCCCGCCTCACCCGATGGGCGTAAGCGCGTATCGATTTCATAAACCCGACCATCGAGGGTCTGCGTGGTCATCAACGACATAAATTTCTGCGCAACACGCATTGCAAACTCAAATCCACTGATCGACTTCAGCCCATCGGTATCGGCTTGCTCATCCATATAATGAATAAAGACCAGATCTAAGTCCGAGCCATAACCCAGCTCAATCCCGCCAACTTTTCCATACCCCACCACAGCAAATGCCAAATGATCGATCGAACAGCGCTGTCCTTCAACATCGAGCGGATAACCATGTTTCTTTGCCGTCATTTGGTAAGCCAAATTTAAAGTTGTACTGACCGAAACTTCTGCAATATCGGTCAAAGCATCGGATACTTTCATCAACGGACTTTCAGCCAAGACATCACTGGCTGCAACCGCCAATACATTGGATTTTTTAAATAGGCGCAGCACACGCATCAAATCTTCAACGTCATCAAGCTCAATACGAAGCAACTGTTGACGCAGAGAATCTTCCAAATCTTGACGGCGCGGTAGCTCAAAGTCCATGGACAAAAATTCATCCAAGAGTACTGGATAATGGGTCAATTCTTCACAAATCCATGGACTTACGGTTGCCATTTTCACCAAGCGCTGTAACGCCCCTTTACTCTCAATCAACATGACCAAATATACGGTGCGCCGCATCACAGACTCGACCAAAGGCATGAGGCGAAGCAACGCGGCTTGCGGCTTATCTGACTGTAAAATCGCTTCAATCAAATGCGGCCAAAACATTTTTAAACGCTGCACCGCTTTTGCAGGCAGTTTTTTCAGCGCATGACCATTCCAAAATTCATGAATGAGGTTTTTTGCATTCGCATCCAACACCTCATTTAAACGCGCTTCTAACTGACTAAAGCTTTCTACAAAAGGGTCATGTTCTTTTTCTTTAATTAAATGCTCAAACTGGTAAATAACTTTGGCGCGCTTTTGGTTTAAGTGCTCAATAAATGCATCCCAACTGACAAAACCCAAGGTGTCAATCATCCTTTGTCTGAGTTCTGGTTCTGTTGGTAAAGACTGGGTTTGTTGATCATTCAGAGCTTGAATGGCATGTTCTACACGGCGCAGAAATAAGTAGGCATCTTCCAGCTCACTGACCGCTTGCCCATCCAGCAAACCCACTTCACCCAAATGATGCAAGCTCACTAAACATTGACGGTCTTGTAATTCTAATTTTGCCCCACCATAAATTAGCTGAAAAACCTGCACAATAAATTCGACTTCACGAATACCACCTGCACCCAACTTAATATCATCTTCGATATTGCGGCGTAATACTTCACGCTCAATCATGGCTTTCATTTCGCGCATGGCTTCAAAAGCGGTGTAATCGACATACTTACGGAACACGAAAGGACGAGTCATGTCCAACAACTCATTCCCCTCTTTGCCCCCTGTCACAATCCGCGCCTTAATCCACGCATAGCGCTCCCACTCGCGACCATGCTGGCTTAAATACTTCTCCAGCGCCGCATGACTAATGGCCAATGCAGAACCATCACCCCAAGGACGTAAGCGCATATCCACACGGAAGACAAAACCATCAGCCGTGATATGGTCCAACAAGTAAATGAGTTTCTGACCCCACAAAATGCAAAACTGTTGTACGTCTATGCATTTACGACCATCAGTTTCACCTTGCTCATCAAAAGCAAAAATCAAGTCGATATCACTGGAGAGATTCAACTCTTGTGCACCGAGCTTCCCCATCGCGACCACAATTAAATCTTGAATTTTATGGTTATAACCCACAGGCTGACCATGTTTAGTCACCAATGGCGCTAAGGCAAACGCTTTTGCCACACAAATGGCTGCATCGGCAAAATCCGATAACTCTCGCGTTAGCGTCATCACATCGATCAGTTGATTGGCATCCTGCCAAATCCAGCGAAACATTAAACGCGCACGTAAAATTCGGATGGTGCGCATCCATGTGCTTTCATCACTGATCTCTTTTAAGCTGTTTTGAACGACATTGAAAATTTGTTCGGTGGTCAATGGCTGAGAAAATTGATCAATTGCATAATCTTGTTCAAGATAAACCTGATGTATAGATAGGACTTGTTCCGCATATTGACTTGCGCGCAATGTCTTTTGCAATTGCTCAGCATTCATGATCGACTCTTTCGGATTGTTTTGGTTATTTATAACAGCAGATCATGAGATTAGGCGAATTATTTTATAAGAAAAGTATGATTATTCACTAAATTCTTGCTGGGATGTCGCAAGTGACAATGCTTGATGTGCGCTGTTCGAACGTGGCAGGCTGACGATAAAAGTTGAACCTACACCTTCTTTCGATGTGACTGAAATTTCACCTTTATTCAAATCAACAAAACGCTTACACAACACCAGACCTAGACCAGTCCCATTCTCCCCAGCTGTCCCCTTAAAACTAACGGTTAGTTTCGGTTCAAATAAAGATTCGATTTGCCCCAAGGTCATACCTAGACCCGTATCTTGAATGTAGATATCGATAAAATCATCACGTTTTTTGGCATCAATCGTCACAACCCCTTCGCCATGCATATGGGTAAATTTCAGCGCATTTGAGACCAAGTTTTGGATCACCGAGGTCACCATATTGATATCTGCAAAAATTTTTAAATCATCGGGGACACGGTCAATCAGTTGAATATTTTTATTGATGGCCAACGCATGCAACACATCAAAAACAATTTGAGAGGACTGCTTAAGCTTGTAATGGATGGGGTGATAAACAAAGCGCCCGCCTTCTGCCATCGCCCAATTCAATAAACTCTCTAACAAGCTATAAGTCGATTGTGCTGTATCATGCAGATAATCTGCAATGCTTTGCACACCAGACTCATCCAAACTTTTGCGCTCTTCAGCCAACACTTCTGAGAATCCAATTAAGCCATGAAAAGGCGCCCTTAAATCATGTGCAATAATTTGGAAAAATTTAGTTTTACTGACATTCATAGCCACCTGTTGTTCATACAACTCTTTGAGCTCCGCATTTTCCATACGCAAATGCAGCAAATTGAGAAAACCAGAGGCCAGTTCATAGACATTTTCTACAGCATCTTGCGTAAAAGCCTCCAACTGCTCATCAAAGAAAATCACTTGCCCTACAGATTTATCCGATACCTTTAAATCCAATGCGATGATCCGCTGATGTTTAAACCCTAAAGCAGTCACCTGCTGAGAAAGATGATGATAATGGCAATGCAGGCTATCAATCGCAATCTCCCCTTCAAAATGAGTAGCAAAATTGGCTGCAGCGGGTAACTGAAAAGCATTGAATGCGTGTTTGCCCGCATACCAACTATAAGATTCATTGCTAAACGTTAGAATTGCGGCATGTGCACCTAAAATTTTTCGCGCAAATTTGAGAAAGCTCTTAATTTTATTGTCATTACTGTTCACGCCCAACAATAAAGATAAGTGACAAGCACTTAACTGTTCTGTATCAGACCCGATATCTAGCAATTGAATACCCATTTCTGCCTCATCTTTTGTGATTTTCGGCACAAACCTATTATTTACTTGTATTTATTAGCAAATTTTCAACATTAAAACAATATAAAAATACAACAATACAAGCGTGGCATTTAACAAAAAAATTAATTATTTCAGAATTTTATCTTGTGACTACTTTCTCTTTTTGAAAACTCGTTATTTATCAGAAGGATTAAAACAAAATTGTGAGTCCATCATATGAGGACATAATTAAGCAAACCCGCACCAAACATTCAATTACTTTAAGCCATCTGTAATGTTTTATGGCGATTTGATTCAAATCTTAAATTTCAGGCAATAAAAAACCCAAGACTGAATATGCTTGGGTTTTTTAATATCTTGGTCCCGAGGGTCGGACTCGAACCGACACGTCATCTCTGACAGCGGATTTTGAGTCCGCCGCGTCTACCAATTTCACCACCTCGGGAAGGTGTTGATGCGTATATTAAACTTTTTGAAAAACTTGTCAACGCAAGTTGATAGTGATTGGCTATTTTTAAGTCATATTTGATTTTTTAGCTTTATATTTGTGCAATTTCAGCGTTTTTCTGCAAAAACGCATATACTAAGCGCAATTTTGACCTCCCTTATTTTGACGCTGCTTTCCCATCATGCAACTTTCTGATTTTAATTTCGATCTCCCTGATGAACTCATTGCCCGTTACCCTTTAGACACGCGTAGTGCTTCTCGACTGTTACACCTCGATGCTCAAGGTCAGCATCATGACTTTCAATTCACCGACATTTTAGATTTGCTCGATGCAGGTGATTTACTGGTCTTAAATGACACCAAAGTGATGAAAGCACGTCTCAAAGGCAAACGTGCCAGTGGCGGAGCTGTCGAAGTTCTGGTTGAACGCATGCAAGATGCATTTATTGCACACTGCCACATCAAAGCCAGCAACACACCCAAAGCGGGAGCTGAGCTCTTTATTGGCCCAGATGCCGTTAAAGTCACAGTGCTAGGTCGTCATGAAAATTTATTTATTGTGGAGTTTTCCCAGCCAATTTTAACGGTGCTGGATTTATACGGACAACTTCCGATCCCTCCCTACTTCAATCGTGAAGCTGAAGCCATTGATACCGAGCGTTATCAAACAGTATTTAATGATCCAACCAAGTTAGCCAGTGTCGCTGCACCTACCGCAAGCTTACACTTCGACCAAAAGCTGTTGGATCAACTTGAAGCCAAAGGTATTCAGAAAACCTTTGTCACTTTACACGTCGGTGCTGGCACCTTTCTGCCTGTACGTACCAATGACATTGCCAATCACATTATGCACAGTGAATGGTGTGATGTTCCAGAGCACGCCGTTGAGCTGATTCGCCAAACCAAAGCTCGTGGCAACAAAGTCATTTCTGTTGGAACAACCGCCACCCGTGCCGTAGAAAGTGCAGCGCAGGCACATGATGGTGAACTCAAAGCGTGGACGGGAGATACTCAAATTTTTATCTATCCAGGTTATGAGTTCAAAGTGGTGGATCGTCTTATCACCAACTTCCATCTGCCTGAATCGACCCTGCTGATGTTGGTTTCAGCGTTGTCAAATCGTGATAATATTTTGGCAGCTTATCAACATGCGGTGGCCAACCAGTATCGCTTCTTTAGTTATGGCGATGCTATGTTAGTCGACCAACTTCAACCCAAATAAGAACCTCACATGCCTATCGATACAATCAAACATTCCATTCATATTCGACGTAAAAAGAATAAAGTTGTGTTTGATAATATCGACAGACTTTGGGACATCGGCCGAGGGGCCGATTCGGCACAAGACATTCTTGACCGACTGCACCCTTGGAATGCCCCGATTACCCTGAAATTTGAAAATGTGCTGCCTATTCTACTTGGAATAGTCGGCATTTTTTTTATTGTGCCAGTGTTCTTTATTGGAGAACATATTTGGACCTTATTTAGCTTTTTATTCGGCTTAGGCTGTCTGCTTTGGGCCTATTTAAGTTATGAGCAAGATGATCCGCTTGAAGAGGTCACTGACTATCTCGAAAAACAAATTATTCATAAAAAATACCAACTCAACGAGTTCACCCCTCCACAGCATATTGGCGTAGCACTACAACCTGCATTTTTTATTGCCCATCTCAAACAGCTGTTTCCAATTTTTAATCAAGGCACCATCAGCAATGATATCCCTTATTACGCCAGTACCACTTGGCAGGATGAAGCAGGACAACAACATCAGGTTTTGCTGTTTCAATACCACTTTGTCGATGAAATTCGCGTGCGTGATAAAGATGGCAATGAGTTAAAAGTTAAAGAAGTGCATAAAGACTTATGGGGATGTTTTGTCTTTGAGGTACCCACGCAAGGACTCGCGATTACCGCATACAATAAAAAGTTTTATTATCCTTATAGCTTTCCATGGCATAGCAGTGATATTCAGATTAACCAGAAACTCAAATTTTTTGGTACTGACCAGATGCAGATGGCCAAACTTCTCTCCCCTGCATTTGTACTACGTACTGCCGATTTTTTCCGTTCTCGTGAAGGCGATTTACTTTTTCATCCTGAAAAAAATATATTGTGCTATATCAGCCCACAAAACCTGTTTGAAATATCCAGCAAAGCAAAAAAAATCAATGACATTTCGACATTGCGTGGACACTTACGCACTTTTAAATTACCTTATCTAGAGCGCTTAGAGTCTGATCTAACGCAATTTTTAAAATAATGACATTTTGCCGTTTGAGGACTGTATGGGGCTATTGATTTTCTTCTTGATTATTATTGCAATCGTGTTTGGCGTAATCGTCATTCGCAATAATATTGTGCGACACCACAATGCAACCATTCGCGCATGGTCGGATGTAGCAACCTATGAGCGTCAGAAAATAAAAATTCTAGATGGCTTAGAACCTTTGGTCGAACAATACTCCAGCTTTGAAAAAGGTACCTTGGAAAAAGTTACTGAGCTCCGTCAGAACATTCTCAACCTGAACTTGAACAATACGGATGTCAACCAATTACAGCGCATTGAAGCATTAAACCAAGAGCTGATGCGTAGCCTCAATGTCGTGGTCGAAAACCACCCTGAACTTAAAGCCAATGACATTTATCTAAAGATGATGAATGAAATTGAAGAGCAAAATGAAAATGTCGGTGCTGCGATCAGCATCTTTAACCGCAATGTCGAACTGTTTAACAACCACATTCAAATCTTTCCGAACAACATTGTAAACACCATGACTGTCAGTAAAAAAGCTGTGCGTCCATTCCGTGACGCTGCTGCGCTGCAAAATTTTGATTACCGCCCCAATTTCAACTAAAAGATCGCTTTAACACAAACAACAAATCCAAGGTACTTAAAATGAGTGCCTTTTTAACCTCTACGTTCACAGCCTCGTCCAGGCGATCAACTCTTTTTGATTCTAATCACGACTCACTCGTCGCCATGACATAAATTCAAACCGAAACAGCCCTTACAGCACACAACCCTACTCCGAAATGCTTTGCGTTAAAAGTGTTACAACACTGGTGTTTATTTGCATAATCAAGGAAAATAGCCTCCTTTTAGCGGCGAACTGTTTTTTCGCTCTTGCACTGCAAGCAGAGCAGTGCTTTGCTCTTGTTCAGGATATTTTATGAAGTTTGAAAAATTAGGTCAGTCGGGTCGCGCCCGTCGTGGTCGTTTAACTTTAGAGCATGGTGTGGTTGAAACCCCTGTGTTCATGCCTGTCGGTACTTATGGTACGGTGAAAGGCATGCTCCCGCGTGATATTGAAGACATCAAAGCGCAAATTATTTTAGGTAACACCTTCCATCTTTACCTACGCCCTGGCCTTGAAGTGATTAAAGAGCACGGCGGCCTGCATAAATTCATGAAGTGGGATAAACCCATTCTGACCGATTCAGGCGGCTTCCAAGTCTTCAGTTTGGGCGCGATGCGTAAAATTAAAGAAGATGGCGTAACGTTCCGCTCTCCAATTGACGGCTCTAAAGTATTTTTGTCTCCTGAAATCTCAATGGACATCCAACATACATTGAACTCAGACATCGTGATGATTTTTGACGAATGTACGCCTTATCCTGCAACGCATGAAGAAGCGCAAAAGTCGCTACAACTGTCATTGCGTTGGGCAAAGCGTTGTAAGACTCAGCATCATGATGTGCTTGAAAATAAAAATGCGCTCTTCGGCATTATTCAAGGCGGTATGTATGAAGACTTACGTGATGAGTCTTTAAAAGGCTTGCTTGAAGTTGGTTTTGACGGTTATGCCATTGGTGGCCTCTCTGTCGGTGAACCGAAAGAAGAAATGATCAAAGTGCTGGATTACCTTCCAGAAAAAATGCCGGCAGACAAACCGCGCTACCTAATGGGCGTAGGTAAACCTGAAGACATCGTAGAAGGCATCCGCCGTGGCGTCGATATGTTTGACTGTGTCATGCCTACACGTAATGCCCGAAATGGACATTATTTTGTGACCGACGGTTTAGTGCGTATCCGTAACAGTAAATACCGTCATGATCAAAGTCCGCTTGATCCACACTGCGACTGTTATACCTGTACCAACTTTACTCGCGCTTATTTATTCCATTTGGAAAAATGTGGCGAGATGCTGGGTTCAATGCTAGGTACTATTCACAACTTACGTTACTACCAACGTTTCACTCAAGACATTCGTGATGCATTGGATAATGATCGCTTTGATGCCTTTGTTGAAGATTTTTATGCACGTCGTGGTTTAGAAGTTCCACCTTGCCCCCAAGATTAATTGTTGTGAGCATTTGCGCTTGGTAAAAAGACAAGGTAAATTGCAGAACAAGTCTATTTATGATCAATTCGTTGGTCACCGTTTTTTTAGTTTAGGAATTTGAAATGAGCCTTTTTATTTCTACAGCTCACGCAGCGGGTGAAGCTGCACAACAACCAAGTATGGTCGCAAACTTATTGATGATTGCTGTTTTTATTGCAATCTTCTATTTCTTAATTTGGCGCCCTCAAGCAAAACGTGCCAAAGAGCACCGCTCCTTGGTTGAAAGTCTTGGCGTAGGCAGCGAAGTAGTATTTGCTGGTGGCTTAATGGGTAAAATCACTAAACTCGAAGGTGACTTTGCAGTGGTTGAACTGAGCCGCGGTGTAGACGTAAAAATTCAACGCGCAAGTGTGATTTCAGTTCTTCCTGAAGGCACATTAAATAACCTTTAATCAAAAAAATTAGTCGTGCATCCGCACGACTTTTTTCATTTTAAGAAGAAAACAAATGCGTTACCCAGCATGGAAATATCTACTGATTCTCGTGGTTTTGATGATCAGTACATTATATGCCCTGCCTAGTTTGTATCCGGATGAGCCTGCGGTTCAAATTTCTGGTGCCAAAGCTGGTACCCAAATTGACCAAAGCATCGTACAAAAAGCAGAGCAGATTTTAAAATCTGAAAGTATTTCAAGCCATGACAACAGTTTTAGCAATAATGCTGCACTGTTACGTCTTGACTCTAGCGAAGCACAATTAAAAGCCAAAGAAGCGTTACGTCGTGGCCTTGGTGATGACTATGTTGTCGCGTTAAACTTGGCGCCAACCACGCCAGAGTGGCTACAAAAAATTGGTGCAAAACCAATGAAGCTCGGTCTGGACTTACGTGGTGGTGTCCACTTCTTATTAGAAGTGGATATGGATAAAGCAATTTCTCAGCGCATGGAAACCTCTGCGACTGATTTACGTCGTCAGTTCCGTGACAACAAAATTAAATTTAACAGCCTTGCATTAAACAACAACACCATTACCGTTCAGTTCGCCAACAACGATGATCGTACTGCGGCTCAAGACTACTTGCGCAGTAATGGTAATGAGTTTAATCAGCAAGCGGTCGCAACTGCGACAGGTTCAACCTTACGTTTAACCTATACCGATGTTCGCCGCCAAGAAATTCAGTCTTATGCGGTGAACCAAAACTTAACCACTTTACGTAACCGTATTAACGAGTTAGGTGTGGCAGAAGCCTTGGTACAAACACAAGGTAGTAACCGCATCGTGGTTGAGCTTCCAGGTGTTCAAGACACTGCTGAAGCAAAACGTGTCTTGGGTCGTACAGCAAACCTAGAGTTCCGTTTGGTCTCTGACCAAAATGACCAAGTGATTGACCCTTATACGGGCAAGAGCAATGGTCAACCGCTTCCACCAGGAACCGAGCTTTTTGCATATCAGTCTTTAGACAGCGGACGTGAATTACTTTTAAACCGTAACCGTATTTTAACGGGTGAACGTGTTCAAAACGCATCAAGTGGCTTTAGCCAAGACACTGGCGGTGCTGAGGTAAACATTACCTTAGACACAGCAGGTGGAAAACTGATGGCCGATGCAACCCGGAATGCGGTGGGCAAGCGTATGGCTGTGTTGTTCATCGAAAATAAACAACGTATTAGCTATATCACCGATCCTGCGACTGGCGTGCAAACCGAAGTCCGTACACCCTATGCAGAGTCTGTCGTGATTAACGCTGCAACTATTCAAGCAGTCCTCGGCTCTCAATTCCGTATCACGGGTCTAGATTCACCTCAAGAGGCATCTGAACTTGCATTGATGCTACGTGCAGGTGCACTTGCTGCACCAATGTACTTTGTTGAAGAACGTGTAGTGGGTCCAAGCCTCGGTCAAGAAAACATTGATAAAGGTGTGCTATCAACTCAAATCGGCTTCTTACTGGTCGCAATCTGGATGGTGGTGTTCTTCCGCGTATTTGGTTTAATAGCTAACTTTGCCTTGGTTTTCAACTTAGCCATGATTCTAACCGTCATGTCTTGGATTGGTGCCTCCCTCACCCTGCCAGGTATTGCGGGTATCGTGATTACCATTGGTATGGCGGTCGATGCCAACGTCTTGATCTGTGAGCGAATACGTGAAGAAATGAAGTGGGGAGCATCACCCAAACAAGCCATTGTGGCGGGTTATGACCGTGCTTATAACACCATTTTCGACTCAAACTTAACCACGTTCTTGGTTGCGTTTATCCTATTTGCTATCGGTACAGGCCCAATTAAAGGCTTCGCTGTGACCTTAATGATCGGTATTATCTGCTCTATGTTTACTGCTATTACAGTAACACGTGCGATTGTACAGCTCATTTATGGCAAAAAACGTAACTTGAAAAAGTTGAGCATATAAGGAGATCGATGATGACTGATGTGACTCAACAAGATTCAAAAAAATACGGCCGTCCAGATGATGAGCGTGTGATTGATTTTATGAAGATTGCGCTGCCTGCAGCCATTCTTTCTATTGTCTTAACCATCGGTAGCCTATTCTTTATTTTCACCAAGGGTCTTAACTTAGGTTTGGACTTTACTGGTGGTATTTCTGCCGAATTGAACTATAGCAAACCAGTGAAATCAGCCGATGTCTCTGCTGCATTAACCAAAGCTGGCTTTCATGACCCTGTAGTACAAACCATCGGTTCAGATCGTGATTTGATTGTGCGTATGCCTGTACAAGAAGACACAGCTGCAGAAGACTTAACCAAAACCATTACTCAAGCTGTACAGCTACCGGGTAACTCCGCTTCAGTCAACAAAGTTGATGTGGTGGGTGGACAAGTCGGAAATGAGCTCTACATTCGCTCAGCAGGTGCTGTGGCTTTAGCGTTACTGCTAATGTTGGTCTACGTAACGGTTCGCTTTGAGTTCAAACTGGCAATGGGTGCGGTACTGTCTTTATTCCATGACGTGGTGGTCACCATTGGTATTTTTGCCATGATGCAGTGGCCATTTGACTTAACTGTATTGGCTGCAATTCTGGCTCTGATTGGTTTCTCACTGAATGACAATATTGTCGTTTCGGATCGTATACGTGAAAACTTCCGTAAGATTCGTGGCGCTTCGCCTTTAGAGATCGTTAACATCGCTTTAACTGAGACCCTACGTCGTACCATTCACACCTCAATGACTTTATTGTTGGTGGTGATCTCGATGATGATCCTCGGTGGTGATGGCCTTAAATGGTTCTCTGTTGCAATGTTTGTGGGCGTTTTTGTGGGTACCTACTCTTCAATCTACATCGGTACAGCTTTTGCTTTATGGCGTGGCTTAAACCGTCAAGACTTTATTGTTCAAGTGAAGCCTGAGTTTGAAGAAGAAAATGAAATTCCATAAATGCACACCATAGTGTGAAAAAGAAAGCCTCTCAATCGAGAGGCTTTTTTATGTCGGTGTGAAGGTGTTGTACCAGCTCAATCTGAGGCAACGCATAGCCACGACAGGACTGTTCTGCCCGCCAAGCCACGGTCAACATCACATCTCCCAACTCAAAATTTTGATAAGCAAAACTCCCAATCAGCGGATGACTACACATGCCGCCATTATGCATTTGATGGGCTTGGGTGTTCAGTTCATTTAAGTTTAAACGAATGCCTAAACCCGAGGCTTTAAGCACAGCTTCTTTGGTGGTCCAGACCTTAAACCAGTATGCTTTGTCCTGATCGAACTGGTGCCACACGCGAAGTTCCTCTACGTGAAAAGCATGTTTAGCCAAAGCCTCAAAACGGACTTTTCGGCTTAATTCTTCCACGTCCACGCCTAGATCCTGCACCCGCTCACTCGTAGCTAAAGCGTAGTAGTTTTGGCTGTGACTATGATTGAAATAAAAGGAAGGTTGATCAAGTAAATAAGGTTTACCTGTCTCACTCAGCGCAATGGAGCGATCATCCACAACCATCTGCTGTTGTTCAGATAAGCATTGATTGCGATATTGATAAATGGCTTGTTTTCGCTGCGTAATTTGCTCAACACGTGACAGGCTGTGATCCACCTGCACAATGTCCCCAATCTTTTTCAGCTCAACACGTATTGTCCTTGCCACTTTGCCTTCCTATCATGGTTTCATGCATCATAAAATAAAAAAGCCCAAAGATCACTTTGGGCTTTTCAGCATCAAAACTTTAATGCCTGATTAGCGTTTGAATTTCTTCTCAGCTTTCTTAAATTTCTGAACATAACGACGCTTACGCGCTGCAGTACGTTCATCCACCTGTGACTTACGTCCTTCAAATGGGTTTTCAGAGGTTTTAAACTCAATACGCACTGGCGTACCTTCAAGTTTGTACACTTTACGGAATACGTTTTCTAAATAACGACGATAATCCGCAGGGGTTTTATCAACTTTGTTACCATGCACCACAATCGTAGGTGGATTTTGTCCACCCATATGGGCATAACGCATTTTAATACGGCGACCACCGACCATTGGCGGTTGGTGCGCATCCGTAGCATCACTTAAAATTTGTGTGATTTTTGCAGGTGAAACTTTCAAATGTGACGAATCATAAGCACGGTGAATCGATGGATATAGATCCCCCACACCCGTACCATGCAATGCAGAAATCAAATGCACTTTCGCCCAAGGAATAAAGTCAAAGCGACGATCGACATCCAATTTACATTGTTTACGATCATACTCAGACATATTGTCCCATTTGTTAATCGCAATCACCATCGCACGACCCGCTTCAAGCGCGTAACCAATCAAATGTAGATCTTGCTCAACCACACCTTCACGTGCATCAAGTACAACCACGATAACATGGGCATCTTTAATGGCCTGTAGCGTTTTCACAATTGAGAACTTCTCAATCATTTCATCGACTTTACCTTTACGGCGCACACCTGCAGTATCGATTAAGGTGTACTGACGGCCATCACGTTCATACGGGATATAGATCGAGTCGCGGGTTGTCCCCGGTTGGTCAAATGCAACTACACGCTCTTCACCCAACAAACGGTTCACTAGCGTTGATTTACCAACGTTTGGACGACCAATAATCGCTAAACGTAAGCCTGTGTTCTTGTCGTGCTCATCTGCATCTTCATCTTCAGGCACACTTGAAAGCACATCTTCAAGCATTTGCTGTACACCGCGACCATGGCTCGCAGCCACTTGCATGGGTTCGCCCATACCCAACTTGTAAAATTCAACAAGTGCAGCTTCGGCATGTACACCATCAACTTTGTTCGCCACAAGGTAAACTTTCTTACCCAGTGTACGCAGCTCACGCGCAATTTGCTCATCCGATGCGAGCAGGCCTGCGCGTGCATCGACTACAAATACAATAATATCGGCTTCATTGATGGCAGTTTTGGACTGTTCTGCCATGTAAGAGTCGATACCGCCTTCATTTTCGCCAATACCACCAGTATCAACCACAATGAAAGACTTATTTTGAAATACAGCATCACCATATTTACGGTCACGAGTCAGACCGGCAAAGTCAGCAACAAGCGCGTCTCGGCTTTTGGTGATCTGGTTAAATAGCGTTGATTTTCCGACGTTCGGACGACCAATGAGCGCAATTACGGGTTTCATAGATTAACCTTTATTCAAGATCAGCCAGTGAGACTGGTCTGAACATCAGAAACTGGAAGAAAAATTAGGTGAAAAACCTGAATAAAAACTCGGGGTTTTGACTAAGCAAACACCCCGAGGAATTTAAAAAAATACGAATTTCGACTAGTTTAACATAAGTCGAACAGAATTAACGATTCTGCCAAATGCTTAATGCACCCTTTCGTGTTGCAACATAGAGTTGATCATCAATCACGCGTAAAGTACGAACTTCACCAGACGTCTTCGCACGACCAATCAGTTCACCTGTCGCAGGGTTCAGCATGTGCAATACGCCATCCAAATCACCAACAATCAGATCTTGGCCCAACATCACTGGATTACTCAATTGGCGGTTCAGCAAGCTGTCATTTTCCCAAAGCTTTTGACCCGTGCTAATTTCATAAGCCACCAACTTGCCATCAGTTTGCGCCACAAATACACCATTACCCACCACTTCAGGGCGCTGCGTACTACTCGAATCTTCACTCCACACCACTTGCTGTGAAGCCAAATCTGTCATGGTCACTTGACCTTGATAGCTGGTCGTAATCAAGTACTGGCCTGCTACTACAGGATCACCATCAACATCATTCAAACGTTGAATATCGGAACGACCATCCGACACAGCCACACGGCGCTGCATTCGTGGCACACCTGTGAGCACATCTAAAGCATAAACATAGGCATTAGCTGAAGAAATGAGCACTGTACGCGCATCAACAGGAACAGGCGCTGCATTACCACGTAAGCTAAGTTGTACATTTGGTAAGTTATAGGTCCACACTTGCTGACCTGTTGCCAAATCATGCGCAAAAACAGTGCCATCATTACTTACAGAAATGACACGACCCGCTTGAATCAACGATGGCGCAAGAAGTGCACCTGTTAATTGTGCTGTCCATTTTTGCTCGCCAGTTGCCTGATCTAAAGCAAACAATTGACCTTTGGCGTTACCTACAATGACATGACCATCGGCAGCTTCAACGCCTGAACTCAAACCGGCTTTAGATACTTCTTTCTGCCATAGTTTTTGTTTGCCTTGATATGCCGTCACTAGACCTTTAGGGTCAAGTGCAAAAACTACACCGTTGTCTGCATCTAAGCGTAAACGTAAAGGATCAGCAGTCGAAGTTGAAGACACACTTTGAGAAAATACAGGAGTCAGGGTTTTCGCCTGCGTCAGTTTTGGAAGTGGATTCGGCTTAACTTCTTCTACTTTTCCGCTACTTGCACAACCCGCAAGTGCTAAAGTTAATACGGTTAATGCGCACGAAATTTTGTATTTTCTATTCATTCAGTTTCTTCCGCTGCTGTTTCTATAAGTGGACGTTCGATTTCAGGATCATCAACTAAAATACCAACACTTTCGAGTTTAATTTGTAAAATTTGGCGTTCTTGTTTACGTTCAACCAACTGATCCCATGCACTTTGATAGGCTTTCTTTGCATTTTCGATGTCGTTTTTAGCCACATAGACATCGCCCAAAGCTTCATCGGCTGTCGCTTTAAAAGCAGGATCTTTTACCAATGCAAGGTTTTTAATCGCATCATCAAACTTCTTTTGCGCCAATTGTGCATACGCTAAACGCAATTTCACAATTTGCACTAAGCCGTCGTCATCCACTTTCGAGTTTTCAACTTTCTTCAACGCTTTTTCAGCACTGGCATAATCCGCTTTGTCATAGGCCAATTTTGCCATCAACAATTGCGTTTGAATGGCCTGCGCCGAATCTGGTGCTTCTTTCACAATTTTGTCCGCAGTTGCAGACAAGGCTGTAAATGCATCACCTTGCGTTGCACGTGCTTCATCCATCAATTGCTGAACTTTAGCCGTGTTCATTTGGTTCTCAGCTAAAGTCTTCTTCTGCCAGTATTGCCATCCAAAAAAGGCAATCAGCGCAATTAAAATCCCACTAATAATGGCTGAACCATATTTCTTAGTGAAAGACTTTAAACTATCAAGTTGTTCTTCATCACTTAATGCGCTCATGTGACTACCCTTTCCTTATATTTTGGCTTATTTTGAAGAAAATTTTTCAATCATAAATGGCACGATGTCATCCACCGCAACCAAAGTTTGTTCAGCTGTTGCCAACTCTTTTACGGCAAACTGTGCAGCTTCCACCTCGCGCTCACCCAAAATGAGGGCAAACAATGCGCCAGACTGATCCGCTTTTTTCATTTGCGACTTCATTGAACCATGTGAACCAACTTTCAAACGAAGCGTACTTGATGCAGCATCTAACTGGTTACGAATCTGTTCTGCAAGCACCAAAGCTTTGCCTTGAGAAGCGGGATCTGCCAATAAAAACATTTCGCAGTCACGTATAGGTGTAGCGTCTTCCACTTGTTCAAGCAACAACAACAGACGTTCCATACCCATCGCAAAACCAACTGCAGGTACAGACTGATCTGCCTTGCCTTTAAGCTGACCCACTAAACCATCGTAACGACCGCCCGCACAGACTGTGCCTTGTGAGCCCAAATGCGTGGTGGTCCATTCAAAGACAGTTTTATTGTAATAATCTAAGCCACGCACCAGTTTTTGATTAATCACAAAGTTCACACCTGCATCGGTTAAATACTGCTGCAAAGTTGCAAAGTGCTGTAGCGTCTCTTCCCCCATAAAGTCATGCAACTTCGGCGCATTTTCTAAAATGGCTTGGGTTTTGGCATCTTTAGAGTCAAGGATACGTAGTGGGTTGGTGGTTAAACGACGCTGTGAATCTTCATCCAAATCATTTTTATGTGATTCTAAGAACTCCACCAATGCCGCACGGTAAGCTGCACGCTCATCAGACTCACCGAGAGTATTCAACTCAAGTTGAACTTTATCTGCCACACCCATGCGTTTCCACAGACGTGCCGTCATCAAAATCAGCTCAGCATCCATATCTGGGGTTGCGACACCAAAGGTTTCCACGCCGAACTGGTGGAACTGACGGTAACGACCCTTTTGCGGCTTTTCATAACGGAACATCGGCCCGATATACCAGACACGAGGCGTTGCACCGCGAAGCAAGTTATGCTCCAGCATGGCACGTACACAGCCTGCTGTTCCTTCAGGACGTAAAGTCAAAGACTCAGGCGGATTACCTTTGTCCAAGAAGGTGTACATTTCTTTTTCAACGATATCCGTTGCATCACCAATCGAACGTTTGAACAAATTGGTTTGCTCAACAATAGGCAAACGAATTTGCTGGTAGCCATACGCATCCATCAATGATGCGAGATGCTGTTCAAGACGTCTCCACGCTGGTGTTTGCGTAGGAAGAATGTCATTAAAACCTTTGATTGCGACAATTGAACTCATGATGAACTACGGATGATCTCTTTAGATTTAGCTTCTTCAAGCTCTGAAACACGCTGACGAACCATCGTTTCGATTTCGTCAACCAACTGATTTGTGTCAATTAAATGGCTCTTTTCACCATTACGATACACCAGTGAACGTGGACTTGCACCAACTACACCAATATCGGCTTCTTTGGCTTCACCCGGACCATTCACTTTACACCCAATCACCGACACATCCATTGGGGTACGAATATCTTCTAAACGCTCTTCTAAGGCTTGCATCACTGAAATCACGTTAAACTCTTGACGTGAACAGCTTGGACAAGCAATGAAGTTAATGCCATTTGAGCGAAGACTGAGTGATTTTAAAATATCAAAACCAATCTTAATCTCTTCTTCAGGTTCCGCTGCCAAGGAAATACGCATGGTGTCCCCAATGCCATCCAACAACAAACCGCCCAAGGCAATCGCAGACTTCACTGAACCCGTACGGTAAATTCCAGCTTCCGTCACACCCAGGTGTAACGGATTATCAATTTGCTGTGAAAGTAGGCGATAAGCATCCATGGTTAAAAACACATTGGATGCTTTCACTGAGACTTTGAATTCGTGGAAATCTAAACGGTCTAGAATATCAATATGACGCATCGCCGACTCAAGCAATGCCTGACCGGTTGGCTCACCATATTTCTTTTGAATATCTTTTTCCAGTGAACCTGCATTCACCCCAATACGCATAGAAATATCGTTATGACGTGCTGCGGCCACTACTTCACGGATTTTAGCTTCAGAGCCAATATTCCCGGGGTTAATCCGTAAACAGTCCGCACCCAAGTCTGCAACACGCAGTGCAATCTTGTAGTCAAAATGAATATCTGCAACCAACGGTACCGATGAACGCTTACGAATTTCACCAAAAGCCTCTGCCGCTTCCATCGTCGGTACAGAAACACGCATGATGTCCGCACCTACATCTGCACAGCGCTGAATTTGCGCCAGCGTTGCTTCCACATCACAAGTTTCAGTATTGGTCATACTTTGAATGCTGATGGGTGCATCGCCACCGACATAGACTGAACCTACACGAATCTTACGAGTAGGCTTGCGTTTAATTGGATTTACAATCATTGCTTTTCCTTGATCCCATTAACGTGACAAGCGGAAATCTGCTTTTCCACCGACGGTATATGGTGACAATGAAATACTTTCATTATTTAAGCTGAGTGACACAGCAGCGGCATCATCGATACGAATTTGAAAAGGAGTCTCACCCGCAAGCTCAAGTGTAGAGGCTTGACGCCCTGTTGCCAGTACTTTCCCCGTTGAATCGACAATATGTACAGACGTAGGACGATTGAACTCAAGTTTCAACTGATCCCCTGTAGTTGCAGCAGCCCCATTCATATTGATGATTTGTACATCAGATGCCATCTGCGGAGTCGCAGCCTCATCTGTACTGCCTGACCAATTCTGAATCATGCCGAACAACGCTGCCAAAATCGCAATTACAACAATCGCAATCAGTCCACGTTTCAACCATTTACGATTACGATCACGGTTAGAACCGGGCAATTTACCCATGATTTTAATCGGTGAATTATTCAATGCGTGATTTGGCAATAGCCCCGTATCATTGGCATAGATGTCATCAAAACGCTGAATAATCGTAGTAGCATCCACTTTGAGGAACTTCGCATAAGTGCGATAGTAACCCTTAATGAAAGTTGCTTCTGGAAGCGCCGTATATTCGTCCTGCTCAAGCGCAGTTAAGGTCTTGAGTGGAATATTCAACTCTTTGGCAACGTCGCTTAATTCACGTTTTTGTGTAATACGAATTTGACGAAGATAATCACCCGGACGTTGGATATTTCCTAAAGCATTGCTAGAACCATTCGATTGTGGTGAATTAGGATTTACTTCCATACGGCCTCAGTAGTGTACTGTAATTGCAAATAACGTTTGTATTCTTGACTGTCTGGATACAATGCACGTAGCTGGTTGACCAGTACTTGCGAACCCATCGTGTCATGATTTGCTCGCGCAATTCGGATCCCAATCCAAAGCGCACGTGCATCTAAGTTTTTCTCGCCAACTGCTCGCACAAACTGTTCATAGTACTGCGTAGCATCAGCATTTTGCTGACGTAAATATGAAATTTCCGCCATTTCGATCATGGCAAGATAGGCACCTGAGTTTACCTGTAGAGCTTGTTTAAAAGCAGCTTCTGCTTCCGCCATTCGACCTACTTGTAGATACGCACGACCTAAATTTTCCAATGCTCGATAACGTTGATCATACCCTAAAGTTGAACCTGCAACTTGAAGTTGATCAATCGCGTCATTATAACGCCCAATTTGATATAAATACGTACCGTAGTTGTTACGAGCCTGTGCATTTTTTGGCTCAGCCGCAATCGCATGCTTAAAATAACGCTCAGCCTTTTCCACATTTTGTGGACTGCCTTCACGCTGTAACAATACGCCCATCATCATATTTGCAGATGCATCACGAGAGTCGATGTCTAATGCCTGATCCAATGTACGTTTCGCAGCATCGTAATCATTCGACTTAATATATTCAGCCGCCAACTGCGTTCTAACTTGTACTGCTTTACTTGGATCACCTTTCGTATTCACGGTTTGGCAACCCACCAAGTACCACACTGACACACCCAGTGTCAGCGCAAGGCAAAGTTTAGAAACGGGTTTTTTCAATTGGCATCCCCTTATATTATCCTTGTGAACGTAGAATCTCGTTTTTCTCTGCTACTTTCTTTTTCCACTGCTCAGCACGACGTGTTCGATCGGCCACTTGACCGACCAATTGTCCGCAGGCAGCATCAATGTCATCACCACGCGTTTGACGAATCGTACACACAAATCCAGCATCAGACAAAGTTTTTTGGAAAGAAATAATGCGGTTGCGACTTGAACGACCATAAGGCGCATGTGGAAATGGATTAAACGGAATTAAATTAATTTTACTTGGTAAGTTCTTCAACAGTTTAATCATCTGCTGCGCATGCTCAGGATGATCATTCACCCCATCCAACATCACATATTCAATCGTGACATGCTTACGCGCACTTTCATTACCGTCTTTAGCGATATAACGCTGACATGCTGCAATCAGCTGTGCCAATGGATATTTTTTATTGATTGGAACCAATTCATTTCGCAGTTCGTCATTTGGTGCGTGTAGGGAGATTGCCAATGCAACATCAATATCTTGTGCCAATTGATCAATTTTCGGCACTACACCTGAAGTTGACAAGGTCACACGGCGCTTAGACATACCATAAGCAAAGTCATCTAGCATAATACGCATTGAGCTCAATACGGCATCATAGTTGAGTAATGGCTCGCCCATCCCCATCATTACGACGTTGGTCACCGAGCGCTCACGCTCAGCTACAGGCACATCTTCCATATAAGAATAGTTTGCGACCCATAACTGACCAATAATTTCATCTGGGTTTAAGTCGCGCTGAAAACCTTGTTTACCGGTTGAACAGAATGAACAATCCAGTGCACAGCCCACTTGAGATGAAATACATAAAGTACGGCGCAAACCACTGCGATGCTCAGCAGGGATCAATACGGTTTCAACCAAAGAGCCTTCGCCCTCACCAACACGAAACACCCACTTACGCGTGCCATCTTTAGAATAATTTTTATGCACCACTTCTGGCGCTTTAATTTCACAAAGTTTTTCAAGTTTTTCACGTAACTTGCCTGAGATATTGGTCATCTCTGCAAAATCAGTCACAAAAAACTGGTGAATCCATTTCATCACCTGTCCTGCGCGAAACTTTTTTTCTCCCATATCTTCGAAGAATTTTTCAAGCTGCGGACGTGACATGCCAAGTAAGTTCACTTTCGCAACAGAATTTTGCTGTGCAGGAGCGGATGGAGATTGTTGCTGTTCAGCCGAAACTGTAGAGACAGCGACCACTTCAGTACTCATGTGTATTACCTAAACCATGTCTAACGATGAAAGGAGAAGCTCAATAAACGAGCAGAAATTTATTCAGGGAATAAAAAAACCAGATAAGTATAATAACACTTATCTGGTTTGAATACTTCGAATTAACGAGTACGTGGAGCAATCTCAGTTTGAGCGAAGAAGTAGTTAACTTCACGATCAGCAGATGCTACAGAGTCAGAACCGTGAGCAGCATTTTCGTCGATGCTTACAGCGAAGTCAGCGCGGATAGTGCCTGGAGCAGCTTCTTTAGGATTCGTTGCGCCAAGAATTTCGCGGTGAGCAAGAACTGCGTTTTCGCCTTCAAGAACTGAAACAACAACTGGACCAGAAGTCATGAACGCAACTAGGTCAGCAAAGAAACCACGTTCTTTGTGCTCTGCGTAGAAACCTTCAGCTTCAGTTTGAGTCAAGTGTTTCATTTTAGTTGCAACGATTTGAAGACCAGCTTTTTCAAAACGAGCAAAGATGTCACCGATGTGGTTTTTAGCAACTGCGTCTGGTTTTACGATAGATAAAGTACGTTCAATAGCCATGATTGGCTCCTTAAGTCAATGTAGACATGAAAATTTTGGCGCATTATACCGACATAATGCACAATTTTCTGCTTTTACTCTGTAAAAAGTTGCTTTTTTCGATGCAAGGATTATCGTGCTTCGTCAATCCATGCCATTTGAATTGCTTCAAGCAAACCTTCAGTCGACTTGGTCGGATCATCACTAAAGTCTGGTAAGGCACACACCCACGCATGTAAGTCTGTAAAGCGAATCCACTGCGGATCGACATCTGGATGAGCTTCATACAACTCAATAGCAATATCAATAGTGTCTGACCAACGTAAGCCCATGGTGGAGTCTCATCACAATGTAGAAGATGCTGTACTGTAGCAAACTCTGAAATTTAAGCGCTAGTTTGTTTGAGATAAAATTGGGCTTTTTTACAACACGATATTTAAAAATGGTGCACTACAAATTAAAGTAACAGCTACCACAGCACCTATAGCCGCTCCCACCAACACATCACTTGGATAATGTAGCCCTAAAATCATGCGTGACGCGGCAACCAAAACAGTAAAAGGCAACATGAGCACCAATAAAATTGGCTGTACAAAGCCCAATAACGTACTGACCATCACTGCATGTAGAGTATGACCTGAAGGAAAACTAAAATGGTCAAGCGGTCGCTCACCCATTCGAATCACCTGATGTACTTGATAGGGTCTTGGGCGAATAGTTTTGATTTTTAAAACTTTATAAATTAAAGTCCCACACAATGAACCAAGAATCAAATACACGATTTGTAAACTGTAGACCAATCCTTGCAACAACCAAGTTAAAGCCAACATCGTGTACCAAAAGATGCCATCCCCCAATCGACTGATCCGCTTAAAAAAATTGGCTACAGCATGAGAATGGGAAAAATGATTGAGATAGACACAACCTTTTAAATCTAAATCTAATATTCTTATTTTTGCAGTTTTAAGATTCATACCACTTCTCCTTAACAACAATGTTGAAAGTTCAGCTGGAAAATCATTGTTATATGACGATTTAATTCATCAAAATCGCTTCTCGTTAAGCTCATGTTAAAGGGTGTTTTTGACAGTTTGATGATTTAAGTTAAAACCCATCAAAATTACCCAACTCGTATTTATCACTAACGCTTTTAATACAGCTATTGGTTAAGGTGCTGCCTTAATATTTGCCGCGTGATATAAGGCTTGCTCAAACTGTTTTACAGGATACTGCCACCCCACACTTTCAATGTCTTGACGCGCTTGAGTTCCCATACATCTAAGCACCTTTTGCTCTGGCAACTGAATAATAGTTTGCATAAAGTGTGCCACTTGTCCAAAAGGACTCAACCACCCTGTTATACCTTGCTTGATATAACGCTGCGGACTGGCATAGTTATAGGCCACCACAGGTAAGCCACTGGCCATAGCTTCGAGTACCACATTACCAAAAGTCTCTATTTGACTAGCAAAAACAAAAGCATCTGCACTGGCGTATGCTTGAGCGAGTAACTGCCCTGTTAAGCTTCCCGTAAAAATAACATCTGAGCCATTTGCTATCTCGGTTAAGCGCTTACGATCTGGCCCATCCCCCACAATCACCATTTTCAACTTGCGTGATTGCTGTTTCTTGATATTCAAATAGCTTTGAATGAGCACATCGACTTCTTTTTCTGGAGATAAACGCCCCACATATAACAGCACCGTAGTATTGGCATCTGCTTGCCAACGCTGACGCAATTGTTCTGAGCGATGCTCTGGATGGAAGCGAGTTGTATCCACCCCTCGGCCAACCTCAACCAAAGGACAAGTCACTCCAAAGGCCTGGAGTTGATTTAACGTCGTTTGACTCGGCACACAGGTGAGTACCGTATGGTTATGAAACCAGCGAAGATAGCTTTCAATTGGTTTGACCAGCAAAGCCAAATCAAAGAAGCGACTAAAGTCATGAAAAGTTGAATGAAAGCCACTAGACACTGGAATTTGATGTGCTTGAGCAGCATACAGTGCCGTCAACCCCAACGGTCCTTCCGTCACAATATGGACCACATCTGGTGCGAAGCATTCAATCGCTTTGCTGACTTTGACATACTGTGGCATACCAAATTGCATATCGGCATATTTAGGAATGCTTTTCGCCCAGACCAAACACTCCTGTTCTGCCTGAAAGTCGGCACATATGTTTTTTTGTATTGGGCGGATGAGCTGAATACGATGTCCCAGTGTCTGCAAACCTTTACACAGTTGTAACAAAGAGTTCGCAACACCATTGATTTCTGGTGACCATGTTTCCGTCACGATGGTTATTTTTAACTTGGGTTTGAGGGTTTCTTCAAGGATAGAGAGTTCTTGCTGAATATTATGCTGATGTTGTTGCTTGAGATAAAACCGCTGAGGTTCTGGGAAATTGTGCTGTTTGAATAATTTTGTTGTCATTGAACCGATCATGTTATTCCAAACTTTTCTTATTTTCCTCCAAGTTTAGTTAAACTTTTTGACAGTTTTATGATAATGAATGCAATCAAATAAAAAGACACCTATGATTAGTAGGTATCTTTTTACATATTAATAGTTTAAAGACCTAAAATTTAAAACATCAAATTAATATACAAGCTATCTTTATACACACCTGCTGGGGTTAAGGCAGTTGGGCGCTCCATCAATTGCACCAAGACTACAAACTTATTTTGCTCAGTTGCTGGTTGAGCAATAGGGCTATTCCAACGTGATGCACTTGCTCCTGAAATATTCATTTGAGTTCTCAATTTATAGTTTTTCTCATTGACTAAATAACTACTCCCTGTTGCATTAGTTAAATTACGCGAATTGAATTTAATCGCGTAATTACTATCACAAGCCACTGAGAAAGAAGTTGCAGCTTGACTAAGATACGATGAACTTAGATTCAACTGGCTTGAAGTTAAACGCTCAATTTGACACTGTTTTGCATAAGCTATTGGGGTAACCGCCACACAAAACAGCAGTATAATAATGTTCAGTTTCATGGCTCTACTCCATTTATTTACACTGAAGATCCAGTACTGATGAGTTGTCATCATTCTTAGTATCTGTAATTGTAAGTTCTGCCGAACAACTGCGTGCTTCTTTAGTTTTAATTTGTATCTTATATGTTCCCGGAATCAAACCATAAAGCGTTACGCTACCATCAGTAGAAATCGGATAAACCTCTCCTTCACCATTATTATCAATATAAAGCTCTGAACCAGCAGCAAAAGACCGATTGTTACTGTCTACTGGTTTAACAGTGACTTGTTTCGCATGGAATACTGGGAAATTGATGATATAACCGCGTTGATTTAAAGCTGTTAATTGTTTGCTTGAATACTGTATTTTATCTTCGATAGGTAGTTGATTTTGATCAAATGCAATGTCGTATTTAACATAAGGAATAACATCATGAATAAAGGCATACCCCTTTTTATTGGTTTTATCAACATAGGTCAGCGATCTTAAAATATCAATATCTTGATAATCCCCTACTTTGACTAGAGTAAATGCGTTATCAACCATTTTAGTAAAACTGATTTTATTACCCAACCAAACAACTGCTCCTCGATAATTTAACTGTGATTCACGATCTTCACGACCTTGCACATGATAGAAATCTAAATCTCCTACATCTGTTTTAACAACACCATTAAAGTTAAACATCGTATCTTCACTACGACGGTTTACTCCAAGAGAATAATCGAAACCGACTTGATTGGAATCATATTTCACCAACTGGAGATTTGTATTTTGGTCAGCTGATTGACTAAAGTAAACGGACTTATTATCAAAACTGTAGCTAAGTGAAAGAATGCCGCCTGAGTCTTTCCTGTCACCAAAAGAGTTGAAATAGCTTAAACCAAATGAAATTTGACGACCAAAATTCCGATTAAACCCAACATTTATTACCTTTTGGTTACTATTAGGAAACTCAGGATTTTCATAGTATTTTTGTTCTGCATAGTTAATATTTAGATTATGTAAATAGGGCACATTACTCATACCAAAATATGCAAGATTTTCAAACTTCGGATAGTTAGAATTGGCACCTAACTCATCTCCTAAAAATTTAAAATCTTTTTCTGTATATTTTGAACTCGCCCCCATTGAAAATCGACCAAAGTCTTTACTTGCGGATAACCCATAGGAATAATTAAATTGGTTTTCATCATCATGAGAAGCAAGAACAACACTATCGAGAACAAAAATATTACTAATCGCTTGTGTCCACATGAACCCTATATTTTGTATATCTTTACTGTAAGATAAATTGCTTCCTAACGTAGTTGAGTTTGACATACCTCTGCGAAAATAAGTATTCACAAAGAAGTCCCTATAATCACTGCTATCCAAATTATAGTTGTAACGAAGTTTACCTGCTGCAACACTATATTCATTCAAACCAGATCGTAATAGTCTATTGGTCACCATAATAGGAAAGCTTTGTACACTTCGATTCCCGAGTACATCCTCAACTACAATTTGCGCATTACCTGCTTGTTGGATTTGTGCCCCCATCAGTAAGTTATAATCACCAGGGCTCACCTTTTGATTATAAATATTTACGCCATTTATATATAAATCAACAGTAGAAGGAACGCGTGCACTCCCTTGTAAACTTGGCATATTCCAGTACACAAAATTTGGTCTTTCAGTGTAATTCGTCCCCCAATTTAAACCTGCAAAACGTAAAGAATTAATCAAAGGGTTATATGTAGTTGTAGTATCCCCTATCGTTAAGCGGGTCATATGTTTAGGAAATTCAAAATCGACACTACTACTTAGGCGAACCACCCGCTCATCAGTGGGGGTATTCTGATACAACATAGAGTTTTTCATGATCCAATAATCTTTGAAAACCCCTAGCTCCATAAGTCCACTATATGAGTTATTAGAATTACTAGTTGCATAAAGAAAATCATAATTTATGAAACCACCAAAACTGGCTTTTTCTGGAATAACACTTCCATTTAAGTTATTAAAATCAGATTCAAAAGAGTCTGTAGGAATAGTCAATTTAATGGATTGTGATGTGTCATCAAACGCTGACTGAATTACTCCTGATGACACTGAACAAAACTCTGGCCGAGAGGAGAGCGTTTTTAATTGGCTTGTTGTAATTTGACGTTCTGCCAGTATATTACATTCAATATAGTATTGATCGCCTTCTTTTAATAAGGCAACATCCGTATGATGATCTAAATCATTAATCCATAAATTTGCAATATTTTCTTCCAGCACAGCTTCACTGGCATTCACATTTAGTGCAAAAAAAATATGAATAACGATAAGTATTCTTATTTTCGTATTCATCGTAAACTCCCCACCTCAGACTAATCCGAGAATTTGAGTTCCACCATTTTATCGTTCTTATCAGTAAACAATTGAACATAATAATTTTTAGGATTTGATATTCGTGTATTGTTTAAATCATAAGACGTGCTTTTATTTGCAAGCAAATAACTCATAGTCTCCGTTTTAAAAACTTCTTTTTTATTAGCATCGACAATCTTCAAATTTGCAATTTGAATATGGGAATTCGCGTTATTTTTAACAACGAGTTTATTATTTTCTACATTAAATTTGAGCTTAACATCTTCTTGCTTTCCAACAAAGAGTGGTAAGTTAAAACTTACAAGAAAATTCACAGATGACTCTTTCACTGCCTGCGGAATCTCATCAACCATCACACGCCATGTACCTTCTTGCTGTCCACTTAAAATAGACTCAATGGGACGGTTAAAGCCCACACGAATAGTCTGTTTACCATTCGGCTGCAAAATAAAGTTTTTAGGATTAATAATTAAGGAGTTATCAGGCTCCAGTACGTTTTCGCCATTTTCTTTTTGCGTCCACTTAAATGCTTTTACTTCAAAAATTCTCTTCTCAGTTTCATCTTTAGATTCTAAGGTAAGTGTTGTGGTTCTTTGTTTTATTGGATTTTGAATATACATTTGGACTGGATCAACTGAAACACCAGCATTTGATACCGACATATAAAACATCGAAGACACCAAAATCGCTATTATTTTTTTCATGTTACACCGCCTTATTATAATTTATAAAAAAACCTAACCTGATGCTGTGATCAAGTTAGGTTTAGTAAAAAATTAGTAATAGACTTTGATACGATAAGTATCAGTATATGTACCCGCACGTTGGAATGCACCAACTGCTGCATTAGTTACCGAAACAGAATATTGATCGTCAGCTAGACCATTATGATTTGAATTACCGAATGGAATTACACCGCCACCTGTTTTATTTGTAACAATTGTTGTTGGTACACGAACACTGCCATCGTCCTCATGTTTAACATAAGTACTTGCACTTGTACCTGTGTTGGCTGTTTGAATGTTAAGTGTATAGTGCGTATTACTACGTACAGTGTAATTTGAACTTTGTGTTCCACCATTTTTATTCAGCGTAATGGCACTACCGCCAAGCACTTCACATTTTTTAGGGATTTCTAATTTAATAGGAATATCTTTTTCACAACCTAGAGAAGTACAGTTCCCCCAGTTATAACTAGGGCGTGATGCTGTATCATCCTCTGCATAAAGGGCTGTAGAACCTGCACTCATTAGCGTTGCAACTAGCGATGCTTGTAGTAATTTATTCATAGCGACTCTCCGAGATTTTTCTTTTAAAACTGATTAATTGTTATGATCACCCTTAATTAAACTGGACCTTGTTTGGCTACCAAGCTTTTCTTAAGCGTGTTTTTATTCTAGTTGTTCTGTATAAAAAACCATCTATGCAGCCTTTTTCACTCAAATAGAGACCCAACTTTAAAATCTCAACAAAGTAAAATTAATATATTGTTTTTATTGTCATTTTATTTATTAATTAATTTAATAAATCCCTGAAAATAGTTACACCACTTTCAGTGATGCACAATTTTAGTGTTTTTTTATATTTTAAGTAGATCTCTGTTTTATCTTAGAAATTTTTAACATTTCAAATTTACATTTAATTACATATTTGGGTGAATAATTTCTTAACCCGCTAAAAAATCCATTTTTCATCTTTTTTTACTTTACATTTCTACTAATTATTCAATTTAGGTCGATCATCTCGCTAAAATTCAAAGTTTATTCACATGCTATTTACCCAATTTCAGTTATTGAACAACATGACTAAAATCACATAATCAAACCTTAAATTTACATGACCTACTATTTTAGAAATCTAAATCTCACACTAAAAACTCAAACGTAAGCATAAGTACACTTTTTGAGAGTTGCATTTATTGCAATAAAGCTCATAGATACGTTATTAATCCAATAGTTTTTTGACAATATATGCTGCCCATATATCTAGCACTGAAATGGAATTCTTGTTGATTCCATATAACGATTTTGAACACGGGTAAGATCAACTTATAGCTGTGTACCGATAGCCATATCATGGCCCTATTTATACTCACAACTTTTTAATTAATAACTTTGCCCTACATAAAAAATGATAGTAGATCAATAAAAAAACCCTGCCGAGGCAGGGTTTTAGTACTTAAAATCAGCTAGATTAGAAACTTAGTTCTTTTCTTTATCTACAATCTTGTTTGCTTGAATCCAAGGTACGAAAAAAAGGAAAGCATTGCTTTCCCTTTTTTAAAGGCACGTAACGTAACCTTAGTTCTTCTCTTTATCGACGATCTTGTTTGCTTGAATCCAAGGCATCATCGCGCGTAACTTACCACCTGTTACTTCAATACCATGCGCTGCGTTTTGACGACGACGAGCAGTCATTGATGGGTAGTTCAACGCACCTTCGTTAATGAACATCTTCGCGTATTCACCAGATTGGATACGTTTAAGTGCATTGCGCATCGCTTCACGAGACTGTTCGTTGATTACTTCAACGCCAGTTACATATTCGCCATATTCAGCGTTGTTAGACACTGAATAGTTCATGTCCGCGATACCGCCTTCAAACATCAAGTCAACGATTAACTTAAGTTCGTGTAAGCATTCGAAGTAAGCCATTTCAGGTGCATAACCTGCTTCTACCAAAGTTTCGAAGCCCATTTTCACAAGTTCTACTGCACCACCACAAAGAACTGCTTGCTCACCAAATAAGTCAGTTTCAGTTTCTTCACGGAATGAAGTCTCGATAATACCTGTACGACCACCACCTACACCAGAAGCATAAGAAAGTGCTAGGTTACGTGCATTACCAGACGCATCTTGATGAATCGCGATTAAGTCAGGAACACCCGAACCACGTTGGTATTCAGAACGTACTGTATGACCTGGTGCTTTTGGTGCAACCATGATTACGTCAAGATCAGCACGTGGAACAACTTGGTTATAAAGAACAGAGAAACCATGAGCAAATGCTAATGTTGCACCTTCTTTGATGTTTGGCTCAATCACGTCACGATAAAGTTGTGATTGGAACTCATCTGGAGTCAAGATCATGACAACGTCAGCTTGAGCAACTGCAGCAGGAACTTCAGCAACTTTAAGACCTGAATTTTCAGCTTTTTTCCAAGAAGTAGAACCAGCACGTAGACCTACAGTTACGTCTACACCAGAATCTTTAAGGTTAAGCGCGTGTGCGTGACCTTGTGAACCGTAACCAATGATTGCTACTTTCTTAGATTGGATGATAGATAAGTCGCAGTCTTTATCGTAAAAAATTTGCATTGCTGTCTCCGCTAAAATGCTTGGTATTCTGTAATTCCATCAAGGGGTTTATTGTTTGATGAAACCCTCCTCTTTCTCAAAAGGAGGTTGAATCGTGTTAATTAATTAATTAAATGGTTAAAACTTTTTCGCCACGTGCGATGCCTGAAACACCTGAGCGTACAACTTCAAGGATGGTGTTCTCTGCGAGTGCATCAATAAAACCATCAATTTTTTCAGTCGTACCCGCGATTTGAATGGTATACGTCGTTGGGGTGACATCAACAATTTGCGCACGGAAAATGTCCGCCGTTCGTTTGATTTCAGCACGTGCCGAGCCAAGTGATTTGACTTTAATCAACATCAACTCACGTTCAATGTGCGCGCCTTCAGACAAATCAACCACTTTCACCACTTCAACCAATTTGTTGAGCTGTTTGGTGATTTGTTCAATTTTATGGTCATCGCCATAAGTCGTTAATGTCAAACGAGATAAAGTCGGATCTTCGGTTGGCGCAACGTTTAAAGTCTCAATGTTATAACCACGTTGCGAGAATAAACCCACCAAACGAGAAAGCGCACCAGCTTCGTTTTCTACAAGTACAGAGATAATGTGTCTCATGACGTGCGCTCCCCTTTACCTAACCACATATCTTGCATTGACTGACCTGCGATAAGCATTGGATAAACATGCTCTGTACGGTCAACCATCACATTAATAAATACGCATTTATCGTTGATCGCCATTGCTTCAGCAAGCTTAGACTCAAGCTCATCGGCATGGTTAATCTGAATACCTACATGACCATACGCTTCCATCAATTTAGGGAAGTCAGGCAATGAATCTACATAAGAACTCGAATGACGTCCTTCATAGTTCATATCTTGCCACTGCTTCACCATCCCTAAAGCTTGGTTATTCAAGCAGAGGATTTTTACGTTTAGGCCATATTGCTTACACGTCGAAAGCTCTTGGATACACATCTGGATGGATGCTTCACCCGTGATACACACAACTTGTTGGTCAGGGAAAGCCAATTTCGCCGCCATCGCATAGGGTAAACCAACACCCATGGTCCCTAGGCCACCTGAGTTAATCCATTGGCGTGGACGTTTATACTTGTAATAGTTCGCACCAAACATTTGATGCTGACCTACGTCAGAAGTAATGATCGCATCACCATTGGTGATTTTATCCAACGCTTCCACCACTTGTTGTGGTTTCATTACGCCGTTTGCACCAGGCTCATAACGCATGCCATGAACTTTACGCCATTCATTGATTTGCGCCCACCAAGCAGCGATATCTTCAGGATTTGGTTTAGACACATTCATCTGCTTGAGCTGTGTCAACATTTCTTGAAGAACAGGTTCTACCGCACCCACGATCGGGATATGCGCCATGATGGTTTTTGAAATCGTCGCAGGGTCGATATCAATATGAATCACTTTGGCATTTGGACAGAATTTTGCTGGATTATTGGTCACACGGTCATCGAAACGCGCACCGATACACAAAATCACATCAGCATTGTGCATGGTCATATTGGCTTCATAGGTACCATGCATACCCAACATGCCAATAAACTGCGGATCATTGCCTGGAAATGCACCAAGCCCCATCAAGGTATTGGTGACTGGGAAGCCCAAAATGTGCGCCAGTTCAGTTAACTGTGCAGAAGCATTACCTTGAACCACGCCACCGCCTGAATAAATCACAGGACGTTTAGCATGAATCAGCTCTTCAATCGCTTTACGAATTTGACCTGAGTGACCACGATGCGGCGGTTGATACGAACGCATCTTCACTTTTTCTGGGTATTCGTAAGCAAATTTCTCAGCAGGATTGGTTGCATCTTTTGGAATATCGACCACAACTGGACCCGGACGACCAGAAGCTGCAATATAAAATGCCTTCTTAATAATCGAAGGAATTTCGCTGGCATGGCGCACTTGGAAACTATGTTTTACGATCGGACGAGAAATACCGACCATATCTGTTTCTTGGAATGCATCTTCACCAATTAAATGTGACGCAACCTGACCTGACAAAATCACCATTGGGATTGAGTCCATATAAGCCGTTGCAATTGGAGTCACAGTATTGGTTGCACCCGGACCTGAAGTCACGAGAACCACACCCGTCTTACCTGTTACGCGTGAGTAAGCATCTGCCATATGACCAGCAGCTTGTTCATGGCGCACGAGGTAATGATTGATTTTGTCTTGTTGAAAGAACGCGTCGTAGATATGTAAAACTGCGCCGCCTGGATATCCAAATACATGTTCAACGCCTTCGTCCGCCAATGCGCGAACGAGCATTTCACCACCAGATAAAAGTTCCAACGTGATTCACCCTAATCTTTATCACTGCAATGGTGGAAGGCACCAGCAGTGTTTCATTCATTGATTGTCTGCACTGTTATAGCACACATATTTCTTAGTTTTCATAGCAATAGGAAAAAATTCTGATCTGTATGCTGTTTGAGCAATATGAGATCTAAAACGTGTTGGGATAAACACATTTTTTTACTTTGTTCACGGTCTCGGCTAGAAAGCGTGTCCATTGCATGAAATGACACTTTATCGAAGGGTGATCGAGTAAAGGCATATAAAACTAAAGACAGCATTTTTAGGAGTTTCGTGACTAAAGTCAAGTTTAAAAATTAGCTTTTTTTTGTTTATTTACAGAGCGTTTGTTTTTTATTCATCGCGAACAAAGAAAACTGAGTCGCTTTTTCTCGGTTTTTTAGTGCAAAAACAAATAGATTTCTATTTCACTGAATTTATTAATAAAAAAACATAATAAAACCTATAAATAAGTTTAATAAGATATTCACTTAAATTTAAATCCAACATCTATCTCAGATTTTTTCAGTTTTAAATATAGATCAGCATTTGTTCATCAGGTTTTAGCATAACCTTCTTATTTTCATACTGTGCCATAACGCATATTTCACGCATTAAACTGAGGATTTGACCTGCAAAATATTTCAAAAACACAGATGAAAAAATGCATCAAACACTGCTTATTGCTCTAAAATTGGCATAAAATAACGACAACGATAAACCCGATAAAATCCAATGATTACGGATATAAAAAGGACAATGGTAGATGAGTATTCAGTTTGCAAGAATGACAGCATGTTTGGTGGGGATGGGGCTTGCAATGGGAAGTACACAAAGCTTTGCCAAGACGTATTATAAGTGGGTTGATAGCCAAGGCTCGACACATTACACCACGACACCTCCCCCCAAAACAGCAAAGAAAAAAGGCAAAGTCGATACCTATGGTTGGAAAAATTCGCCACAAGCTGCGTCATCGGAAGCACCTCCACCTGCCAATATGCCGAATACCGTACCAGCTCCCCTCAATGCTGTACCGAGTGCTGCGCCAGCAGCACCAGCAGTTGATTTAGAAAATCAACGACGTGAAGCGAATGAAGCACTTGAACAAGGCCAACAAGTCCGCCCTGCGGTTTAATCATTCCGTACGGTTCCAGATTTATTTTCAGCTTGTTTAATTTCCTGCACAAAACATAGCGCAAAATTCACTTTTAGGTGCATTTTGCGCTATGCTGTGCAACAAACTTTTTAACCATTGTTCTACATACGTATATGACTACTCACATTGACCCTGAATATCAAGCGAGCGCGATTGAACCTACCGTCCAACAAGACTGGGAAGCTCGTAAAGCCTTTAAAGTTGCCGACTCTGTAGAAGGTCCACGTCGTTATATCCTCTCGATGTTCCCTTATCCAAGTGGCAAACTGCATATGGGTCATGTGCGTAACTACACCATTGGTGATGTCATCAGCCGTTTCCACCGCCTTAAAGGGGAAACTGTCCTGCAACCTATGGGTTGGGATGCTTTTGGTTTACCTGCTGAAAATGCTGCAATTGCACACCAAGTTGCACCTGCAAAATGGACCTTTGAAAACATCGCATATATGCGTGACCAATTAAAAAAATTAGGTCTATCAGTCGATTGGGATCGTGAATTTGCAACGTGTACCCCTGAATACTACCGCTGGGAACAGTGGTTGTTCGTGCAACTTTATAAAAAAGGCCTTATTTATCGTAAGTTATCTACCGTAAATTGGGATCCTGTGGATCAGACTGTACTTGCCAATGAACAAGTTGAAAATGGTCGTGGCTGGCGTTCAGGTGCGTTGGTTGAAAAACGTGATATTCCAATGTATTACTTCCGCATTACCGACTATGCACAAGAATTATTAGACGATTTAGATACCTTAAAAGACGGTTGGCCACAACAAGTCTTGACCATGCAACGTAACTGGATTGGTCGCTCACAAGGAATGGATATCACCTTCCCTTCAGCGAATCCTGAAATTTACGCAGACGGCCTTACTGTATTCACCACACGTGCTGACACCTTAATGGGTGTGACTTATGTTGCAGTTGCAGCAGAACATCCAATGGCGCTGAAAGCTGCGGAAAATAATGCTGAACTTAAAGCATTTATTGAAGAATGCCGTATGGGTTCTGTGGCTGAAGCTGACCTTGCCACTGCTGAAAAGAAAGGCATGGCAACAGGTCTGTCTGTGAAGCATCCTGTCACTGGTGAAGACATTCCTGTTTGGATTGCCAACTATGTGTTGATGTCTTATGGCTCTGGCGCAGTGATGGCTGTACCTGCACACGACGAACGTGATTTTGAATTTGCCAATAAATATGGCTTAACCATCAAACAAGTGATTGCTGCTAAAGGCGCAGACGATGCAGACTTTGATGCTACACAATGGCAAGAATGGTACGGTTCTAAAGAGGGTAAATTGGTCAATTCTGCTGAATTTGACGGTTTAGACTTTCAAGCAGCTTATGATGCGTTCCTTGCGAAATTAGAACCAACAACTCTTGCAAGCACCAAAGTTCAGTTCCGTTTACGTGACTGGGGTGTATCGCGTCAGCGTTATTGGGGTTGCCCAATTCCAATGATCAACTGTGAAAAATGTGGTCAGGTTCCTGTACCTGAAGAGCAACTTCCAGTGGTCTTACCGACTGATGTCGTACCTGATGGCTCGGGTAATCCATTGAACAAGATGCCTGAGTTTTATCAAACCACTTGCCCAAGCTGTGGTGGTGATGCGCGTCGTGAAACAGATACGCTGGATACCTTTGTAGAGTCATCTTGGTACTATGCACGTTATGCATCTCCTGATTTTACTGATGGTTTAGTTAAACCTGAAGCTGCTCAAACATGGCTTCCAGTAAATCAATACATCGGTGGTGTTGAACACGCGATTCTGCACTTACTTTATGCACGCTTCTTCCACAAATTGATGCGTGATGAAGGTGTAGTACAAGGCAATGAACCATTTACCAACCTGTTAACTCAAGGTATGGTTTTGGCAGACACTTATTACCGTGAAGCTGAATCAGGCAAGAAAACTTGGTTTAACCCTGCGGATATCGACCTCGAACGTGATGAAAAAGGTCGTATTCTGTCTGCGAAATACCAAGGTGATGGTCAAGACGTGATTGTTGGCGGACAAGAGAAAATGTCGAAATCGAAAAATAACGGTATCGACCCACAAGCCATTATTGATCAGTACGGTGCAGATACGGCACGTGTGTTCATGATGTTTGCAGCGCCACCAGATCAATCCCTTGAATGGTCTGATGCAGGTGTGGAAGGCGCAAACCGTTTCTTGAAACGTGTATGGCGTTTGGTTGCCAGCTTCCTTGAAAAAGGTAATGCAGCCTCTGCAATTGATACTGCTCAACTGTCTACAGAAGCACAAGACTTACGTCGTAAAACGCATGAAACCATTCAAAAAGTGGGTGATGACATCGAACGCCGCCATGCCTTTAACACGGCTATTGCAGCGATGATGGAACTGTTAAATGCGAACAACAAATTTGAAGCGAAAAATGATAACGATGTTGCGGTTGCTCGCGAATCGATTACGACGCTTTTAACTTTACTTGCACCATTTGCACCACATTTAAGCCAGACTTTATTGGCTGAATTTGGACTGGACTTAACCAGCGTGTTGTTCCCGACTGTAGACGAATCTGCACTCACACGTAATACGCAAACGATTGTGGTTCAAGTGAATGGTAAACTACGTGGCAAACTAGAAGTGTCTGTAGATACATCGAAAGATGAATTGCTTGCACTGGCTAAAGCATTGCCAGAAGTTCAACAATTTTTGACAGGTCTAACCAAGAAAGAAATTGTTGTGCCAAATAAATTAGTGAATTTGGTGGTTTAATTCAATCTCCCCTAACCCCTCTTTAATAAAGAGGGGAACTCCTCCCTTTGAAAAGGGAGGTCGGGAGGGATTTCTAAACAAAACCCAAACAAAGCCCGTTGCCAGTCAACGGGCTTTGCACATACAATCACGGCATATTATTTTTCTTTTATCAAAAAGAGCAAACAGAGGACAACACATGCATTTAGGCAAACGTTTGGCAGCTATTGTTTTAACTTGTGGCCTAAGTGCTGGCTTGGTCGGGTGTGGCTTTCATTTAAAAGGCACCAATCCAAGCGCAACACCGATTGCTTATTCAAAAATGAATTTGGTGCTTCCGAAGAACACCGATGAACTGCATGAAAAATTGGCCATTTATTTAGGTGCGTCGGGTGTACAGCTGAGCAGTGGTTCAGATGCCTATGTGCTTCGCGTGCTAGACTATAAACCACAGCGTTTAGAGCTGAACGGTAAACTGATTGAAGTATTACTACGCCTCAATGTCACCTTCCGTATCGAAGATGCCCAAGGCCGTCCAATCACTGAACCACGCACCGTAGTTGCAACGCGTAGTTATCAATACAACGTTGAAACCGTCAATACCGATGACCAAGAGAAAAACTATTTGAATCAAGTCATCGTGGATGATGTCGCGCAGCAAATTGTGCGTCAGATTTCTTCGAACCGCCTACCACCAGCGCAGCAGTAAGGTTTAACAATGAAACTTGACTATTTGCAAGCCTTAAAACGTGTCGATGAAGCTCGTGGCGCGTGGATTATGCAAGGTCAAGAGCCATTGCTTGAACAAAACTTACTGGATGCATTTCGAGCAAGTTGGCAAAAGCAAGAGATTGAACGACAACGGCATGACATCAGTAATGTCAATGACTGGAAAAATGTCTTTAATGCGCTCAACAGCTTGTCCTTGTTTTCAAGCCAGCTTGCCATTGAAGTTCATGGCAATATTAAACCCGATGCTAACGCTTTAAAGTTGCTAAAAAGCTATATCCAAAGCAATGAACAGAACTTGCTTTTGGTGGTGATGCCAAAACAGGACAGCGCCAGCCTAAAAACGGGCTTTTTCCAAACGGTTGAAGCCAATGGAGTGCATGTTGCCCTGACCGCGAATTATCCGCGTGATCGTCAGCAGATTTTAAGCATTGAAGCAGATAAGCTTGGTGTTAAACTGAGTCAGGATGCATGGCAGTGGCTAGAACAACACCATGAACACAACTTACTTGCAGCTAAAAATAGCTTAATGCGTGTCAGCGACACCTTTGCCGAGGTCGAGCTGATTCAGATTGATCATTTACATGCCTGCTTACAAGATCAGTCCCGCTATAGTACTTTCGATTTGAGTGATGCTCTGCTCGAAGGCAATCTGGCGCAATCGATTAAAATTTACCAATACCTGATTGCCTCAGGTGAACCCCTCAGTCTGATTTTGTGGAGCATAAGCAAAGAAATGCGTTTACTCATGCAACTGTTTGAGCAACCGCAAAATGCACTACAACTAGGGATTTGGAAGAATAAAGTCAGCGTCTATCAACAAGCATTACGTCGACTGAATCCGCAGTGCTTTTTAACGTGGCCCAGTCTCCTGCTTCGCATTGATGCTTCGATCAAAGGTTTGGGGCATGAAAATGCTGAACATGTCGTGATGCAAGCCATTGCAACGCTGTGTGGAAAATCACTCTTTCCCGCTTAAATTACCGCAACGAGTCTTTTAAAAATAATAATCATTTCTATTTGTTCAAAAAATTCACGATTTATCCGTATTTCGCTTTTATACTATCTGCAATTCTGTTTACTCCCTGATTCCAATGCAAAAAATAAAAGCTGTCAAAATGGTTATCGCGGTACTGTGTGTTGCCGTACTTGCTTATGTCGCGTGGACATATTTCAAACCAAAACAAGAACAACCACAATATATTAGCGAATCTGTCACTCGTGGTGATCTTGAAAATACGGTATTGGCGACAGGTACTTTAGATGCAACTAAACTGGTGAGTGTTGGCGCACAGGTCTCAGGTCAAGTACAGAAAATGTATGTGCAACTGGGTGATGAAGTTAAACAAGGTCAATTGATTGCGCAAATTGATTCAACCACTCAAGAAAACAGCTTCAAAACAGCAGAAGCCAATATTAAAAATTTGCAAGCGCAGCGTCTACAACAAGAAGCCAGTCTTAATGAGGCGCAACTGGCCTATAAGCGTCAACAGCAAATGTATGCGCAAGATGCCACATCAAAAGCAGAATTAGAATCGGCTGAGGCCAGCTATAAAACAGCACAAGCACAGATTAAAGCCATTGATGCACAGATTGAATCTGCAAAAGTAACCAAGTCGACCGCACAAACCAATATCGGTTATACCCGCATTGTGGCACCTACTGATGGTACTGTGGTGGCGATCGTGACTGAGGAAGGTCAAACTGTAAACGCCAATCAAAGTGCGCCGACTATTGTTAAAATTGCAAAATTGCAAAACATGACCATTAAGGCGCAGGTCAGTGAAGCGGACATCATGAAAGTTGAAAAAGGCCAACAGGTGTATTTCACCACTTTAGGTGATGACAGCAAGCGTTATGCTAGCTTACGTCAAGTTGAGCCCGCGCCAGACTCGATTACCGATGAAAGTACCACCAGCACATCAACCAGCACCGCAATTTACTACAATGCTCTATTTGATGTACCCAACCATGATGGCAAGCTACGTATTGATATGACTGCACAAGTCTATATCGTGCTCGATTCTGCAAAAAATGCGTTATTAGTCCCTTCTTCTGCAATTTCCACTCGTCCTGCAAATGCAAAGCGTAACAGCGGTTCAAATACGCAAGCAGCGTCATCGACACAAAGCAAATCGGACTCAGACCGACCTCAAGGTCCGCGACTTGAACGTCTGAATTTAAATGCAGCGCAACAACAATTGGTCAAAGAAGGTAAAGCTACGCTGAGCGTAGTCCGTGTCTTACAAGCGGATGGCTCAGCTCAACCCAAACAAATTTTGGTGGGTATCAATAACCGCGTCAATGCACAAGTGCTTGCAGGCTTAAAAGAAGGCGATCAAGTGGTGATTGCAGACAGTTCGGAGAACTCTGCGGCTTCTGCCAATAGCAGCAACCGCCGTCGTAACAGTCCACCAATGGGAATGTAAGCATGACCAAAAAAGCCTTGCTTGAAGTCAGTAATTTGGTGCGAGAGTTTCCAGCTGGCGAAAGTACTGTCCAAATTCTCAAAGGCATTGATCTGACCATTTACGAAGGTGAATTGGTTGCCATTGTCGGCCAGTCAGGTTCAGGTAAATCGACCCTGATGAATATTTTAGGCTGTCTCGACCGCCCAACCTCAGGAAGTTATCAGGTCAATGGTCGTGAAACCGGTAAACTCGAACCGGACCAATTGGCTGAATTACGTCGTGAGTATTTTGGTTTTATTTTCCAGCGTTACCACCTTTTAGGTGACTTAACCGCAGAAGGTAATGTTGAAGTCCCTGCGGTTTATGCAGGAGCAACACCGTATGCGCGTAAACAACGTGCCACTGCTTTACTGACAGAATTGGGACTGGGCAATAAAACTCAAAACCGACCAAGTCAACTCTCAGGGGGGCAGCAACAACGTGTCTCCATTGCACGTGCGTTGATGAATGGCGGTGATGTCATTCTCGCTGACGAACCGACAGGTGCCCTAGACTCGCATAGTGGCGTGGAAGTGATGCGGATTTTGCGTGAGTTAAATGCCGCAGGCCATACCATTATTTTGGTCACCCACGATATGCAAGTGGCGAAAAATGCCTCGCGGATTATCGAGATCAGTGATGGGCAAATCATTGCAGACCGTGTCAATCAACCTGAGCACGACACTGAACTGCATAGCGATCCTGATGCAGAAACTGCGATTTCTGCCCAACAAGAAAAAAATAAAAGTGTCTCCGCATGGCGTTCCCTACTCGACCGTTTAGGTGAAGCCTTTCGTATGGCACTTTTGTCGATGAATGCGCACCGCATGCGAACCTTTTTGACCATGCTTGGCATTATTATCGGGATTGCCTCCGTCGTGACAGTGGTGGCTTTAGGAAATGGATCACAACAACAAATTTTAAGTAACATCAGTAGTTTAGGAACTAACACCATTACGGTGTTCCAAGGGCGCGGTTTTGGTGATAACTCCAAAACCGCCAACTTTAAAACCCTTGTTCCTGCCGATGCTGAAGCGCTCGCCACCCAACCGTATGTGAGTGCGGTTAGTCCAATGGTGAGTTCATCCAAAACGATTCGCTATCAACAAAGTGAAGCCAATGCCACCATTAATGGTGTCGGTGGCGATTATTTCACAGTGAAAGGCCTGACCTTCAAAAATGGACAAACCTTTGACCAGCGAAGTGTCCGCGACCGTACCCAAGACGTAGTCATTGACACCAACACACAAAAACAGTTTTTTAGTGATGGTAGCAATCCAATTGGGCAAGTCGTACTTTTGGGCAGTGTTCCTGCACGCATTATTGGTGTAGTCGAACCACAAACCAGTGCTATGGGTTCCGATGATACGTTGAATGTATATATGCCCTACACCACTGTCATGAGTCGTATGCTCGGTCAGAGTAATGTGCGCAATATCGTGGTGCAAATCAATGATAAGTACTCCACCAGCGCGGCTGAAAACGCAATTGTGAACTTACTCACCTTGCGTCATGGTCAACAAGATGTGTTCACCATGAACAGTGACAGTATTCGCCAAACCATTGAAAAGACCACCAGTACCATGACCCTATTGGTCTCTGCAATTGCCGTTATTTCTTTGGTGGTGGGCGGTATAGGGGTAATGAATATTATGTTGGTCTCGGTCACCGAACGCACGCAAGAAATTGGGGTTCGGATGGCGGTTGGTGCGCGTCAAAGTGATATTTTGCAGCAGTTCCTGATTGAAGCCATTTTAGTCTGCCTGATTGGTGGGGTGTTAGGGGTATTGCTCTCGCTGGGTCTAGGACAAATCATTCAAAAATTTGCTGGGGGTAATTTTGGGGTTGCCTACTCAACCACGTCTATTATCGCCGCATTTGTATGCTCGACTTTAATTGGTGTGGTGTTTGGTTTCTTGCCTGCAAAAAATGCAGCCAAACTCGACCCTGTTGCAGCACTTGCCAGAGAATAAGGAAAAAATATGCCTTTTTTATTAACGCGCCTTTGTACCGCGATGCTGCTTGGCAGCACTTTGGTTGGCTGTGCAGCTGTGGTTAAAACCCCTTATCAAGCACCAGCAGTACAGACGCCGACTCAGTTTCAATACGACAAAGCAACCTCACAACAACGTCAACAAGCCCTGTATGCCGATCAATGGTGGACGTTATTTGGCGATGCACAACTCAATCAACTGGTCGATGCTGTGCTCGCAAAGAATGCCGATTTGGCCGTTGCAGGGATAACCTTAAAGCAAGCGCGCTTACAAGCAGAACTGGCTGAGAATCAGCAAAAAATTAGAGTGAGTTCAAGTACAGGTTTATCTACTGGACATAGTTTTAATTTAAATGATGGAAATGACACATCAAGCGGATTATCTGCCAAAACAGGACTCAGTTATGAAGTCGATTTATTTGGTAAATTGGCCCGTCAAACTGAAGCAAAGCGATGGGAAGCACTGGCAACTGAGCAAGATTTGCAAGCCACTGCTCAAAGCTTAATTGGCACCACGGCGAAGTTATATTGGCAGTTGGCCTATTATAATGAAAGTTGTACAACTGCCGAGCAAAGCCTTGCGACCTCACAAAAACTGTATGACTTGGTTAAAGTTCAGTATCAAGCTGGGGCTGTATCAGGACTGGACTTAACCCAAGCTGAACAGTCAGTACAAAGTCAAAAAGCCAGTCTGAGTCAAATTCAGCAAAGTTTGGTCGAGACCCGTACCGCAATTGCCGTGTTACTGCATATGCCTGTACAGCAGTTGAATATTGATGAACCTCAGCGTTTACCACGCTTAGCTTTGCCAAGTATCGCAGCGGGCTTACCTGCCGACATTTTGTCGCGCCGTCCAGACTTAAAAGCAGCTGAGCTACGTTTACGAGAGAGTTTAGCGACCAAAGATGCCACCACGGCGAGCTATTATCCTTCGATCAGTTTGACTGGGAATCTTGGTTCAAGCAGTACCTCGCTAACGCAACTGCTCAAGAACCCAGCCCTCACCTTAGGCGCAAGTTTAAGTCTGCCGTTCTTACAATATAACGACATGAAACGTGACCTTGCGATTAGTCAATTGGACTATGAAAAAGCTATCGTGCAATATCGTCAGACCTTGTATCAAGCTTTTGCCGATGTAGAAAATGGATTGTCAGCACGTACTGAACTCAGTCAACAGGTACAATTGCAACAACGCAATTTGGAGCTTGCTGAAAAGGTAGAACGCCTGACTCAAGTGCGTTATCGCTATGGTGCCGTAGCTTTAAAAACCTTATTGGATCAACAAGAAACCACGCGTACTGCACGCTTAACATTGGTCAATACCAAACAGAGTCAGTACAACGCCTATGTGACGTTGATGCAAGCCTTGGGTGGAAGTCCTGTAAAAGAACTACCAAAACAATAGTCCTAGCGCTATTGTTTTGTTCTCTTATTCTTTCACCAGATCTGGATTATTCTGGATCTGGTGAATACGTTTAATCTTATCTTGATCATCAAAAACAACTTCATACGAAAGTTGCTGACCATTAAAATAAATGGTGGTGTTTCAAAAAGTATGCTGGCGTTAAACAAATCCGTTATTAAGGTAAAAGAAAGTCAAATCAAAGGCTTTAAAATGATTTTCGAGCTTTTTAGAAAAGTTGCAACTTCTCCTAAATCCACGC